>NZ_DIQL01000025.1:52396-113561 GCF_002427225.1 Proteiniphilum sp. UBA5463
TTTTTTTATAAGCCAAAAAAACAGTTTGATATTGTTTTTCATCCTTTACAAGAAAAGATTTTCTCAATAATACCACTATTTATAAATATAATGATTACTTTTGCAGTCCGATGAAAATGTTATTTAAACATACACACTTCCGTAAAGCAACAGACTTAGTCCGACGATGCTTTTAAATTATACAGGCAATATCTTGTCTGTATCCTCTCCTTTTATCTTTTTTCGCCAAAAGGTTACTTGTAACAACAAATATCAATTTATTTTATTATTATTATTATTGTTTTAGGATGAATGTAGAAATTCATATAGCAAACAGCAACTTCATAGGTTATGCGCAGGAGATTTGCGATTTAATTTATGAATCGGCACAAGCCCGGGGTACAGGCATTGCAAAACGCAGTGCAGAATATGTTGCTGAAAAGATTGAAGCAGGCAAGGCAGTAATCGCCCTCGATGGCGATAAACTGGTGGGATTCTCATACATTGAGACGTTTAGCCACAAACGGTTTGTGGCAAATTCGGGGTTGGTGGTGCATCCCGACTACCGTAATCAGGGGCTGGCAAAGAGGATCAAACGTAAAATCTTCGATCTATCACGAAGGCTTTATCCAAACGCCAAAATATTCAGTATAACCACCGGCCTGGCGGTGATGAAAATGAATACCGAGCTGGGATTCAAACCAGTCACTTTCTCAGAACTAACCGACGATGAAGAGTTTTGGAAAGGATGCCAGGGTTGCAGGAACTACGATATCCTGCAACGCAACAACTATAAAATGTGCCTTTGTACCGGACTTCTTTACGATTCGAAGACACAGCCGGCGGTGCAGGCGAGCCCCTTCGCAAAAAAAGTGGTGAAACCGGTTATTAAGAGAAGAAAAGCAAATAAAATGTTTAAAAAATGAAACAAAAAGTAGTTTTAGCATTCAGCGGCGGCCTGGACACGTCGTTCTGTGTACCATGGCTCATTAACGAAAAAGGGCTGGAAGTACATACGGTAATAGTTAATACCGGAGGCTTCTCCGATGATGAGTCGAAACGCATTGAAGAGCGTGCTCTCACACTGGGTGCCACATCACACACATGCATTGATGCTGTTGATGATTATTATGCAAAAGGCATCAGGTACCTGATATTCGGGAATGTGTTAAAAAACAACACTTATCCTTTGTCTGTAAGCTCGGAGCGATTCTTTCAGGCTATGGCAGTAATGGAGCATGTAAAAAAACTGAATGCCGATTTCGTTGCACACGGGAGTACCGGTGCCGGAAACGACCAGATACGTTTCGACCTGGTGTTTGAAGTGCTTGCACCTGAAGTAAAAATAATTGCTCCCATCAGAGAGCTGGCACTTTCGCGCCAGCAGGAGATAGATTATCTGAAAGAGAAGGGATTCGACTTCTCCTGGGAGAAATCTAAATACTCAATCAACCAGGGTATATGGGGAACAAGCGTAGGAGGTGTGGAGACTCTTAAATCGTCGGGAGTACTGCCCGAAGAGGCCTACCCGTCGCAGGTTACCGACTGGGGTACTGAACGAATTACAATTGGTTTTGAAAAGGGAGAGCCTCTCATTCTGAACGGAGAGAAGATGAATCCCGTAAATCTGATACACGCCTTGCATCAGAAAGCTTCGAAATATGGTATCGGTCGCGATGTGCATGTGGGCGACACCATTATTGGAACAAAAGGGCGCGTAGCCTTCGAAGCGCCGGCACCACTGATTATTGTAAAGGCTCATCACCTGCTCGAGAAGCATGTTCTTACCAAGCAGCAGCTCTACTGGAAAGATCAGCTTTCCAACTGGTATGGCCAGCTGATGCATGAAGCTCAGTACCTGGAGCCGGTTATGCGTAATATTGAAACATTCCTCAACGATACACAGAAATTTGTCTCGGGTGAAGTGGAGGTGGAACTGCGCCCCTATCATTTCGCGGTTTTAGGCTGCTCAAGTGATTATGATCTTATGAGCCCAAGATTCGGTGAGTACGGAGAGACAAACAAATCGTTTTCGGGAGAGGATGTAGTGGGATTTACGAAAGTTACTGCCAATCCGTTAAAAATATATTATACCATTCACGACAATGATTAATGTAAGTATTGCAGGAGGAACTGGTTATACGGCAGGTGAACTGCTGCGTATCCTGCTGCGCCACCCTGAAGCGAACATAGAATCGGTTATAAGCACCACCTCGGCGGGTATGCAGGTTGCGGAGATCCACCGCGACCTGCTAGGTGAAACCGATATGGTGTTCAGCCATACTTTTATCAACCCAGATCTAATTTTTCTATGCCTGGGACATGGATTGTCGCGAAACTTCTTGGAAATGAACAATGTACCTAAACGGTGCAAGATTATTGACCTTGGAAACGATTTTCGCAACAAGCCACTGTTTAAAGACAGGGAGTTCGTTTTCGGGCTGTGTGAACTGAACAGGGAGAAACTGCGCAAAGCAGGCAATGTTGCCAACCCAGGTTGTTTTGCTACGTCAATCATGCTAGCTTTATTGCCGCTAGCATCAAAGCAGCTGTTAACAGACGAAATTCATGTACATGCCATCACTGGCTCTACAGGCGCTGGCAAAAGGCCAGGTGAAACAACCCACTTTAGTTATCGGGATAGCAATATTTCTGTTTACAAACCTTTTACTCACCAGCATCTGGAAGAGATCAGAAACACGTTGATTAACGCCGGCAGCCAAGGATTGCCACAGATCAACTTCGTACCCATGAGGGGAGATTTTGCCAGAGGCATCTTTGCCAGTGTTTACACAAAATTCAACAGCACAACAACTGAATCAGAAGTAATCAGGTTGTACAAAGAGTTTTACAAAACATCTCCCTTTGTGTTCGTTTCTGATGTGCCGGTTTCTCTCAAAGAGGTTGTAAATACCAATAAGGGGCTGTTACATATTGAGTTTCACAACGGATATATCCATATCACCTCCATAATTGACAATCTGGTTAAGGGTGCTTCGGGACAAGCGGTACAGAATATGAACCTGATGTTCGGATTGGAAGAGACAATGGGGCTGAAGTTGAAAGGAAGCGCATTTTAATATGCCAGCATAATTATTTGCTTTTTAGTGCAAAATTGTAATATCTATTTTATGAGTCTCCTCCTGAAAGTCTCTTTCATTGTAAGAAGGCAAAAGATGATACTGTTATTCAATGTGATATAAATAATCATTTCTGATTTTCAGTTTTTTGGGAGCATACTCTTATTATTATAAAACGAAATGAACTTATTTAACGTATATAGTTTGTGGGATATTGAGCCTGTACGGGCGCAAGGATGCCGTGTATGGGACAATGAGGGAACAGAGTATCTCGATTTTTACGGAGGCCATGCGGTCATTTCAATCGGACACTCCCACCCGAAGTATGTAAAAGCCATCAGTAGCCAGGTTGAGAAGATAGGCTTCTATTCTAACTCCGTACAAAACTCATTGCAGCAGGAGCTAGCTGATAAGCTGGGAGAGATATGCGGATATCCCGGCTATTCACTATTTCTCTGCAACTCAGGTGCCGAAGCTAATGAAAATGCACTGAAGCTGGCATCTTTTCACACAGGTAAAAAGCGCGTGATAGCTTTCAACGATGCTTTCCACGGCCGTACCTCGGGTGCAGTTGCAGTAACCCAGAACACAGCTATTCAGTCCCCGTTCAATTCCGGCCATGAAGTCACTTTTGTCCCGCTTAACAATATTGAAGCGGTAGAGACAGAATTGATAAAGGGCGATGCAGCAGCTGTAATTATTGAAGGGATACAGGGTGTAGCTGGCATCTATACACCTGAGGACTCTTTTCTCAAGGGGCTGCGTGAACTCTGCAACCGGTACAACACCCCGCTGGTGCTCGATGAGATTCAGTCAGGCTACGGCCGTACCGGAGATTTTTTTGCTCATCAGTCATCGGGTATCCGGCCCGACCTTATCACCATGGCAAAAGGTATGGCAAACGGATTCCCGATAGGAGGAGTACTTGTCTCCCCGGCGTTTGAAGCAAAGAAAGGGATGTTAGGAACTACCTTCGGTGGAAACCACCTTGCCTGTGCAGCTGCAATAGCTGTGCTGGATGTAATAAAAGAGGAATCGTTAGTGCGAAATGCCGAAGAGATGGGTAGTTATCTGAAAAAAGAGCTTTCTGCAATTGATGGTATAAAAGAGATCCGTGGACGTGGGCTGATGCTGGGCGTTGATATGCAGCCGCAATATTCCAACGTTCGCAACCGGCTACTGTTCGAAAGCCATATCTTTACAGGCGGTGCCAGGAATAACGTTATGAGGTTATTGCC
Organism: Proteiniphilum sp. UBA5463; assembly: GCF_002427225.1. NCBI lineage: Bacteria > Pseudomonadati > Bacteroidota > Bacteroidia > Bacteroidales > Dysgonomonadaceae > Proteiniphilum > Proteiniphilum sp. UBA5463. Next base: position 56,694 of record NZ_DIQL01000025.1, read on the forward strand.
GCCCTTGACGATATCGAAACCAGAGATTGATATTTTTATTACTGAACTAAAAAGTTATTTATATAAAAACTAATGTCATCACTACTTTCCAAATCACGTGAAAATGGGATTGGACAGACACGGCAGAAGTTAAAAAAATATTCATAAAATGAGAAACTTTACATCTGTTCACGACGTCGGCGACCTTACTGTGGCGCTCCGAAAAGCAAAGCAGGTAAAGGGAAGTCCTTTTGCCGACCAGGAGCTTGGCAAAAATAAAACCCTTCTGATGATCTTTTTCAACTCAAGCCTGCGCACGCGCCTGAGCACACAAAAGGCAGGGTTGAACCTTGGCATGAATGTGATAGTGCTCGACATCAACCAGGGTGCATGGAAACTCGAGACCGGAAAAGGAGTAGTCATGGATGGCGACAAGCCTGAACATATTCTTGAAGCGATACCTGTAATGGGTTCCTACTGCGATGTGATAGGAGTGCGCTCGTTTGCCCGTTTCGAAAACAAGGCAGATGATTACAACGAAATAATATTGAATCAGTTTATTAAATATTCAGGAAAGCCGGTTTTCAGTATGGAAGCAGCCACACGCCATCCACTGCAGAGCTTTGCCGACCTGATTACGATAGAGGAGTACAAAAAGAGAGAGCGCCCAAAAGTGGTACTTACCTGGGCCCCTCATCCACGTGCCCTTCCACAGGCCGTTCCCAACTCGTTCGCCGAATGGATGAACGCTGCCGGTTATGATTTTGTAATTACTCATCCCGAAGGATATGAACTTGATGAGAAGTTCACCGGCAATGCAGTAATAGAATACGACAAGGAGAAAGCTTACAAGAATGCCGACTTTATATATGCGAAAAACTGGGCAGCTTACCGTGATCCCAACTATGGCAGGGTTTTAAGCACCAACCGTGAGTGGACTGTGGACAGCCGGAAGATGGCGCTGACCAACAATGCTTATTTCATGCACTGTCTGCCGGTACGCCGCAACATGATTGTAAGTGACGAGGTAATAGACAGCCCACAGTCTATTGTCATTCCCGAAGCAGCCAACAGGGTGGTTTCGGCACAGGTGGTATTGAAAGAGATATTGCTGGGAATGCTATAAGCTATGCGTGCAGACTAAATTTGCAATGCGATTGAATATCAATACTTATTCTCAAAATATGACGGAAGATAAAAGAGCACCCCTTTCAATAGTTAAGATAGGGGGAAATATTGTTGATAATCCTGAATCGCTGGAAGCGTTTTTGTATGACTTCAACCGGTTGGAGGGACGGAAAGCTCTTGTACACGGTGGTGGCGTGATGGCTTCAAAGATGGCAGAACAACTTGGCATTGAGACGAAAATGGTTCAAGGGCGCCGTATTACTGATGAAGAGACTCTAAAGCTGGTTATCATGGTCTATGCAGGATGGATAAATAAGAATATTGTAGCATCACTGCAAAAGATTGGATGCAACGCCATCGGTCTGTCAGGCGCTGATGGAAATAGTATCCCTTCCGTCAAACGTTCTCCTGTACCGATCGACTTCGGCTTTGTGGGTGATCCGGATCCCGAAAAGGCCAATGCTGAATTTATTTCGCAACTGATCGAAAGCGCCGTCACCCCCGTTTTTTGTGCAATCACACACGACGGGAACGGCTCACTCTTAAACACCAATGCCGACACTGTTGCCTATACTGTAGCAACAGCCCTCTCCAAAAAATACCGCACCACGCTCTATTACTGCTTCGAGAAAGAGGGAGTTCTGCGTGACGTGGACGATCCGGCAAGCCTTGTTAAATCTATGAACAGAGCTGAATGCGAAGCATATAAGCGACAGGGAATAATTGCAGACGGCATGATACCAAAACTTGACAACTCATTCAAAGCAATAGAGGATGGCGTTTTGGAAGTGGTTATTCTGCATGCGAAAAATCTGCTTTCAAAAAAGGGAACAATACTCCTGGGATAAAATAATAGAATGTAACAAATTGCAACCGTAATAAATTTAACTCAAGCTGAATTATGCAGGGTGACTATATACAACATGCGACGGAACTGTTGAGAAAGCTGGTTTCGATACAATCTTTTTCGGGTGAAGAGCATCGGCGAAGCAATTTCCTGACAAAGCTTTTCAGCGAAAAAGGGATAGTACCCGAACGGGCCGGCAACAATCTGGTTGTACGTCAGCCCTTTCATGACAGGTCGAAACCGACCTTAATGCTGAATTCACATATCGATACTGTACGCCCTGGTGCCGGGTACACATTCAACCCTTTCACCCCTCCCCACTCTATCACTCACATTTACGGCCTGGGAAGTAATGATGCGGGTGCAAGCGTTGTATCAATGATTTATACTTTTCTCCATTTTTATGAAATATCGCTACCGTTCAACCTTCTGCTTGCCCTTTCCACGGAAGAGGAAAATTCAGGTTCCAATGGCATGCGGTTACTCTGGCAAAAGCTCTCGGACGAGGTGGATATGGCTATCATAGGAGAGCCCACCGGTATGAGGGCTGCAGTTGCAGAACGGGGACTACTGGTTATTGATGGCGAGGCGACGGGAATAAGCGGACATGCCGCACGGAATGAAGGGATAAATGCCCTGTATATTGCTCTGGATGATATCACCACACTGAAATCTGTTAAATTCGAGAAGGTTTCCCCCTCAATGGGAGAGGTAAAGCTAACCGTAACTCAAATAAGCGCGGGCACACAACACAATGTAATTCCTGGCAAGTGCAGCTTTGTAGTGGACATACGCCCCACAGAGATGTACACCAACCAGGAGATCATGGAAATATTGCAACCGAAAGTGAAAAGCGTACTTCAGGCACGCTCCCTTACCAACAGGAGCTCGGCAACCCCTTCCGGTCATCTTTTGCTGCAGTGCGCTAATAAGCTGGGCATTGAAACATACACCTCACCAACCACATCGGACTGGATGCGCATCTCCTGTCCTGCCCTGAAAATGGGACCGGGAGAATCGGAACGATCACACAAGGCCGATGAGTTTGTTTTGATCGAGGAGCTGGGAGATGGAATCAACGGATATATCAGTTTTATTGAAAACTTAATGGTGTAACATTTACAGTTTTCTACCTTTTTTTAAAAGGGAGGATAAATTCACTACTATACGAAACAGACAATATTGATGTAAATAAGCGATAAAAAAATAAAGGGAGATGGCAAAAATATGGAACAAAGGCTTCGATGCCAATCAGAGAGTAGAAGATTTCACAGTGGGTAATGACAGGGAGCTCGACCTCCGCCTGGCAAAACATGACATCCTTGGATCGATGGCACATATCAAAATGCTTGTGAAGATTGGACTCCTGGAAGCTGGTGAGGAGAAAGTTCTCCGCAATGAACTGCAGAATATATTATCAGAGGTTGATAAAGGAGAGTTCCGCCTCGATGATGATGCCGAAGATATCCATTCACAGATTGAAGCTATGCTTACCCAACGGCTGGGAGATACAGGCAAAAAAATTCACTCGGGACGTTCACGCAACGATCAGGTACTGGTGGATATCAAGCTTTTTCTTAAAGAGGAGATTTTTCATATAAAAGAGGAGGTGATTCAGCTGTTTGAACTTTTGCAATCGCTAAGTGAAAAGCATAAAGATACACTTTTGCCGGGGTATACCCACGCACAAATAGCTATGCCTTCTTCTTTCGGTCTATGGTTCGGTGCATATGCAGAGACATTGGTTGATGACATGCATACGCTTGCAGCAGCATGGCAGGTAGCTGATCAGAACCCTCTGGGATCGGCAGCAGGCTATGGCAGTTCCTTTCCTCTGGACCGTGAAATGACTACCCGTGAACTGGGCTTTGCCACCATGAGCTTCAATGTGGTCGCCGCCCAGATGGGGCGCGGCAAAACAGAACGAATAGTTGCCCAAAGCATTGCGAATATTGCTTCCACACTTAACAAACTTGCCTCTGATAATTGTATGTACCTTTCAGGTAACTATGGTTTTATCTCATACCCTGATGAGTTTACTACTGGATCGAGTATTATGCCTCATAAAAAGAATCCCGATGTGTGGGAACTAATACGGGGACACAGCAATCGCCTGCAGAGCCTGCCCAATGAAATAACATTGATGACAACTAATATGCCGCACGGATATCATCGCGACTATCAACTGCTGAAAGAGGTGCTATTCCCGGCACTGGAAACCCTGCACAAGCTCCTGCAGATGACCTGCTTTATGCTTGATCATATCTCGGTTAACGAGGATATCCTTTCCGATCCACGGTATGAATACCTCTTCACCGTAGAAGAGGTAAACAAACGCGTATTGCAGGGTGTCCCTTTCAGAGAAGCCTATCAGCAGGTAGGAAAAGAAGTACAGGAGGGTTCCTTCCAGGCTCCTAAAAAAGTACATCATACCCATGCCGGGAGCATCGGCAACCTATGCACTAAAGAGATCAGGACAAAGATGGAGAGAGCTGCACAGGCCATAAATTGTGATCCGGGAATTATCTCTTGACCCTATTCAATAAAAGAATTGTATCACATTAAATAATCCGACAAAACTCAGGATTTCAACAATAAAAATGGTTTTCTCCCAACCCTGCTCCCTTAAGGGAGAATGCCAAAATCGGTAACTGCTGCAGCCGTCGGCAGGGACCATAAAACTGTTGCTGATAACATTTATTTAATCCATACACCAGCCTTTATTTATGACACCAAAAACAACTATCCTGTGGATGTTATTGCAGCATAAACATCTGTTTTACTGAAAATATCAAAAGAGGTAACGATCGCGCACTCAGCTGGCCGAATATTTTGGTGTACAGCAACAATCGCTAGCCCGTTCACTTAAAGTGATGGAAGATGAGGAAATAATCCGGCTGAAAGGGCGTGTTGTGAAAGTACTAGAAAGAAACAGGCTTATTGGGGAGTGACAATATGCTGATTCTGTTTTTAAACTATTTTAATATATTTGGTGTGATTTTCTAAACTTCTCGTAACAGCAACTCTTTTGCCTTACAAAATGCCACTTTATCTGCTCTTTTTTTCGTACTTTTGCGGAGATTACATTTTATTTTGAAACGAGGATAAGAATCACTTACAAGCGGATGTTCCATGAGTGTATTTGAAAATAAATAGCTTTAATTGTATGAAATTATATCCTGATCATAATTTGAAAACCAAAACAAATATTAATCTATTTAGTTAAGCAATACAAACAGAGGACAAACATGCTTGAATGTTTTCGACAAACAAAGTGCAGAAAGCAAATTTACCTGTATTTATACCGTTGCCGGGATTTATGCGTTATTCAGTTCAAACAAAGAAGAAGCATGCCGCTATTTTGACTCAGCAGGTTAAAATTGAACTAAATTCAAAACAAACAAGTTTGCTCACAACATTGCAGAGCGCTGATTATTTATTAAAATAGCATACTGCAAACAAGTTTGCATTATTGCCGATAGAATTCTTTTCAGATAGGCGATAAACGAAAAAAGAGTTTAATAGAAAAATGTTATTGCGAAAATCAGGTTGAAAGAAATAGTCAAATATTAATAAACAATGAACTTACTAGAGAGCATGATCGAAAAGGCAAAAACGAATAAACAAAGAATCGTATTGCCTGAAGGGGCCGAAGAACGAACTTTAACGGCGGCCAATCAATTAATTCGTGACGGTATTGCGGAAATCATTCTTCTGGGAGCCCCCGGAGAGATTCAGATACTTGCAAAAAAACTCGGACTTGAAAATATTGACAAAGCTGTTGTCATAGATCCGAAAAAGCACGACAAAAAAGAGTCGTATGCAAACCTGCTGCTGGAACTGCGCAAAAAGAAAGGGATGACACCCGGACAGGCTGCCATGCTGGTAGAAGACCCACTTTACCTTGCATGCCTTATGATAAAGAACGGTGATGCCGACGGAGAAATTGCGGGAGCACAAAACACTACCGGCGATGTACTTCGCCCCGCACTGCAGATTATCAAAACCTCCCCTGGAGTGAAAGTGGTCTCTGGTGCTTTCATCATGTTTACTCAGACTCCGCAATACGGAGAGAACGGAGTCCTGCTGTTTGCCGATTGTGCAGTTGTGCCAAATCCAACTGCCGAAGAGCTGGCTTCAATTGCTGTTGCATCGGCACAGACAATGAAGAGCCTCACTGGAGTTGAGCCACGTGTAGCGATGCTTAGCTTTTCCACCAGGGGAAGTGCTGAACATGAGATGATCGATAAAGTACGCGAAGCAACACGGATAGCCCGGGAGACTGACCCGCGGCTTCTTATTGACGGTGAACTACAAGCCGATGCTGCGCTTGTCCCAGACGTTGGCTCGACAAAAGCACCTGGAAGCCTCATCGCAGGTAAAGCCAATGTGTTGGTATTTCCAACACTTGAGTCAGGTAATATAGGATATAAACTGGTGCAGCGGCTTGGCAACGCAGAAGCTGTAGGGCCCATACTTCAGGGAATGGCTGCTCCGGTGAACGACCTTTCACGAGGCTGCTCGGTGGAAGATATTTACAAAATGGTGGTTATAGCTTCCAATCAGGCAATTGGAATGAAAAACAACATATAAAACCAAACGACAAGCAATCAGTTAAAATGAATCTAGGACTTTACTCTTGCATGTCTGATATTATATAACTAAAGAAATTTACAAAACATATGAATGAAATGATTATAGAACCTATCGAAGAGTACGGGCTTACTATCACTGCAGAAAGCAAAAATAAGCCATTATTCTCAAAGATAGGGGTTGTTGGAGCCGGCAAGGAGGGAAGAACAATTATCGACAAGGCTGCAACAGCAGGAATGGAAGTGGTTTTCCTTGATGAATCTCCTGAAAGGATAGATTATGTGATAAACGAGATAGGGAAAATAATGGATCATAAGATCAGCAGCTGGGGGTTGACACCTTCTGAAAAAAAGATTATTATGAACCGAATCACACCGACTCTGGTATATGAAGACTTTGCCGGATGCGACCTGGTGATTGAATGTACCCGGCATTCGGAAAGCGGCCGCAGGAGTACACCACTACGAAAAAACATTTTTAAAAAACTGGAAGATGTACTCGACACCGATGCCATCATCGCAACCAACGGCTCCACAGTAATCATCAGCGAGCTGGCCGCCGACCTTGATCACAAAGAGCGCTGTGTAAGCCTGTACTTCCCTGTCTTACACCCTGACGCACGAATACTGGAAATTTCGAAGGGGATGTACACATCTGAAGAGGTTTATCAGAAGATGGAGATCTTTGCCAAACTCATTAACTACAAGCCACACCGCATTAACGAAAGCAATGGGAACGTGAGCCTGCGCCTTTTAGTGACAATGCTGAACGAAGCTTGTCAGACTCTCCTTGAGAGAATCAGCTCCATGGAAGATATTGAAGAAACATTTACCATCATTTACGGGCAACGTTACGGAATTTTCCGCATTGCGGACATTGTTGGCATAGAGCGGCTGGTCACGCTAATGGAAGCCATGTTCAGCGATTTTGGCGAAAAGCATTACAAGCCCAACCCTCTTCTTTGGAAACTATACCGCTCCAATCAGCTAGGCGTACGTACAGGAAAGGGCTTTTATATATACGATGAAAACGGGAATCCGGTTTCAACAAATAAAACGGTATTTAATTAAGGAGAATTACAGACATTATGAAGATATTAGTTTTAAATTGCGGAAGCTCATCAATAAAGTACAAGCTTTTTGAGATGGAAAGCAAAAAGGTGGTTGCACAGGGAGGTATTGAAAAAATCGGGATGAAAGGATCCTTCCTCAAACTAACATTACCGGACGGACAGAAAGTAATGCTCGAAGGAGAGATACTGGAACATCGTGCAGGAATTGAATATATACTTGGGGTATTACTCAGCGAGAAATATGGATGCATCAAATCATTGAAAGAAATAAATGCCGTTGGGCACAGAGTGGTTCACGGTGGCGAGCGTTTCAACTCAAGTGTACTCATTACCGACGAAGTGATTGAGATGCTTAACGAGTGCATTGAACTGGCACCGCTCCACAATCCGCCCAACCTGAAAGGTATCTATGCAATTCAGGAGCTGATGCCCGACACGCCACAGGTAAGTGTTTTCGATACTGCTTTTCACCAGACTATGCCAGACTATGCCTATACGTATGGTATCCCCTACTCTCTTTACGAAAAATACAGTATCCGTCGTTACGGTTTTCACGGTACCAGCCACCGTTACGTATCTAAACGAGCGTGCGAATTTCTTGGCGTTCCATACGAGGAGCAGCGCATAATAACAGCCCATATTGGAAATGGAGGATCTATAACAGCTATCAGAAACGGGAAATCCATTGATACAAGTATGGGAATGACCCCCGTGGAAGGATTGATAATGGGTACACGCTCAGGTGATGTTGATCCTGGTGTGATCTCATACATTATGGAAAAAGAAAATATGGGTACGAAGGGTATATCCACACTATTGAACAAATTTTCTGGAGTACTTGGCATTTCAGGCATATCCTCAGATATGCGCGAGATTGAAGAAGCTATTAACAGCGGGAACAAAAGGGCTATCCTGGCAATGAATACTTACAATTACCGCATCAAAAAATATATAGGATCTTATGCCGCCATTCTTGGAGGTGTTGATATACTCGTGTTCACTGGCGGTGTTGGCGAGAATCAGGCTGTTACCCGAAGTTATGCATGCAAAAACATGGAATTCATGGGCATTGAACTCGATGAAAAACTAAATGCCTCAGTACGTGCAAAAGAGGTAATCATCAGCAAACCATCTTCAAAGGTAAAAGTGGTAATCATCCCCACTGATGAGGAGCTTACAATCGCTAGAGACACATTGGAAATCCTTCAAAATAAAAATTAAAGCAGAATAAATACCGTCCCGTGAGATCGCCTCAGGGACGGTGTTTTTTCTATTTGAAATAAATAATCACATAATCAATACTTCGGTAATTATTTTTCAAACACCTTGCAATCAGCTAAAAGTACTACTGGGTTTCGAACAGGCCTATCTTGTTGTTAATTATTTGATTATGCGACCTATGGATGCTTTTTTACCGGACTGTTGATATAATAGTACGCTAAAATTATCTTAATTCCCATATAGTACGGTATTTTTTTAATTTTCTCCGAAAACTAATCAGATGTATAGCCTCTTTCCGGTATCTTTTTAAATCTAAAGCCTGCTTATCTATTATGAAAGAACTATTAACATCATCTTGGTAAACGGCGGTATTGAGAAGGAGTGACGTTTGTTAATTTTTTAAAGGTACGCGAAAAATAGGCCATGTCATAGAAACCGCACTCCTCGGCAATCTGACCGATTGATTTATCCTCTGTTACCAGCTTCTTTTTTGCATGCTCAACTCGAAGTCTGAGAATAAACATCGATGGTGTACAACCTGCAACTGCGCTAAGCTTTCTGTTAAGCTGCGAACTGCTGATGCAGAGTTTTTCAGCAAGCGAAGTTGAAGTAAAACCAGAATTATTAATATCTTTAAAAACAATATCAGTCGCTTTTTTAAGAAAATTAATATTTATGTCGTTTATATTCAAATCATCGCCTTTGAATAAGGATTGCATATATTTCTCCTTAAGCAAGCGCCTGTTTTCAAGCAGAGCTTCTATCTGAATTAATAACTCTTCGTAGTGAAACGGTTTTTTTATATATGCATCGGCGCCACATTTCATACCTTTAAGGCGATCGTCAATTGTTGTTTTTGCCGTTAATAAAATTATCGGGATATGGTTCAGTAGAGCGGATTTGCGAATTTCACGACATAGAGCAAAACCATCCTTATTAGGCATCATTACATCTGAAATAATAATGTCGGGTATCAACTCGTTTGCAAGTTCCAGCCCCTCTGTACCATCCCTAGCCGTAACGGAATTGTATTCAGCAGGCAGCAATGCTTTTATATATAGTACTACGTCATCGTTGTCTTCTATCAGCAAAACTGTAGGGGAAATATCTGATCTTCGCCTGTTGATAATTTTACCTTTAACATCCTGAGACTCTAAAAAGATATTCAAACCTGTATTGACTTTCATGGAAGAGGGTATCCGTTCATTCTCTTTTGGAGTCCACACAGATATATTATTCGTTTCGGACTGTTGCAAAGGAAGTGAAACGATAAAAACTGTCCCTTTTTGTTCTGCACTCTCTACCTCAATTTTTCCGTTCATTATTTCAACCAATTGACGTGTATAACTGAGCCCGATACCACTGCCATTATTTCTTTCGGAATTATTACCCTGATAAAAAAGATCAAAAATATATTCCAGATCCGATTTAGGTATACCATCTCCAAAATCCTGCACCTTAAGGACCGCTTCTTTGTTTTTTATTTTTGATATTACCACGTGAATCTCTTTCCCCGGGCCACTGAATTTTATTGCATTCGACAACAGGTTCTGCAGGATATCATCAACATAATGTGGAATAAAATCCATCTCAATAAGAGGATCACTGCTCGTAAACAACAATTTTATATCTTTTTCTTTTGCGTAGAGGCGAAAAGAATCTATAACCATGTTCAGATAGACAACAATATTGCCTTTTTGCCATTTGGGATTATCAGAGCCTGAATTTATTTTCGACATACTCAGCAATTGATTTGTCAGTGTAAGCAGATGCGCTCCCTGCCTGTCAATCGCCTTCAAATATGCTTTCGATTCATGTTGTGTAAGATTACTCTCCGACTGCATATGATTGCTAAGTCCGAGGATAACGGTCAGCGGAGTGCGGAATTGATGAGTTATATTGGTAAAGAAACTTGTTCGTGCACTATACATGTCCCTGAGTATTTTGTTGCTCCTGGTACGCTCCATATAGGAATAAAAAAGGGCTATAAGCAAAAAGACAAGCAATATTAACGATATTCCTGAAGCGTATATAATGGTCCTCTTTTGTCGCGCTACCATCTCGTTACGAAGATTCAGGCCCGATATGTATTGCATGTTTTTATCACTTTCGTAATTTTGACGTACATCAATCACCTTATTATATTTCTGCATATTCTGAATACTGTCCTGAAATTGTTGGCTTTTCTTATAATTGCTTAATGCTGTAGCGTAATTACCACGTTTAATATTATACTCATGGAGCAAATTATAAACTTCTGCGAGATGTTTTGGCGACTGAATGGCTTTGGCTGCCTTATCAGCAATTCTTATATACCTTATAGACTCAACAGAATCATTTTTAAGCAGCATTATACGAGCAATGGCTAAGGTTGAATTCAGCCAGTGCCATGTATCTGAAATATCGCTCAGTATATTATATGCCATCAGATATTCACGTTCTGCCTTATCATACTCGTTCTTTAGCTCGTAAATATGTCCTAAGTGAATATAACACAAGCCTATTCCCAACTGCGATTTAGCTAGCATGTTCTTTTCCAAGGAACGTTGATAATATGCAAACGCTGAATCATACATCAGCTTTTTTTCAATAACAGTACCAATATTTGCATAATTCATGGCCTGACCAAGATTGCTGCCCAATGTTATTTCCTCCGCCAGTGCTTCCTTGAACATCCTCTCGGCTTCATCAAGATTTCCAAATGAGAGGTGAACATTACCGATTCCATTAATTGCCATGGCACGGCTTTTACGACCAACATATTCATTTTTAGCCGAGAAGGACTCGGCCATCTGAAGTGCCTGATAATGATAATCGGAAGCTTCGGGCAGAGCCTCTATTCTCCTAAAGTTGGTCCCGATATTATTGAGAGCCTGAATAATGCCGATTGTATCATTTATCTTGTAAGCTGCAACTAGACCTTGCTGGTGATATGAAATAGCTTTAGAAAAATCTGAAGCTTCCCGCATCCTTTCCCCCAGCACCTTACAGAGCACGGATACTGCCAAGTTATCACGATCGATAACGCTTTTCCCCAAAAGCAGCCTGATTGAATCTGTAGGAAAACTATCGTCCGAAATCTTCTCTTCCCAGATTTTTTTCTGATCATACATGAGTTGCTGCTGTTTTTCATTTTCCGAACAGAAAAAAAACAAGGAAGCTATCAGCAGGAAAAATCCTGCATTGATAAACAGTTTACACCACACAGCACGTGGGTTTTCCGAACAGTTAATTGTCCTAATTTTCAGCACTGTGACTTTATTTTATTGCAAAAATAACATATAATCAGGAATAACAAAATATCTTAAAATAATGTGAATTTGAAATTAAGCACCCTTCTTAAATATCTCTTATATTATAAATAATTATTTTTTATATTCAGGGTTATCGGGGTAGGCTCAAATTAATATTGTTTAAAGATATGGATCCCTATTTTTTAAGGGATGTCAAGATGGTATAACCTATAAGATTCTCCTTTTTATCATAGCTCTCTGATTTTACCATACCTACTCCGGCAGCATACCATTGAATGTTTTTTCCAGAAGTGGATATTCCCATTGCTTTGCCAGAAACATCTCCCGAAATCTTCATGCAGGAAAATGTACCCGCCGGCACAGTAATATCTTCAACTGCTTCTATGCGGCGATTGGTTATTTTTGTTGCCATTTTCATGGAAATAAATCCCATCTCGGCAGTTATTGTAATGTCAGCATCAGGCAAGGTTTGACTGGCTTCGCCAATTACAGGTATCTCCATGCCATTTCCTTCAATTATAACGGAAGCAGGTATCTCTCCATCCTGTTGAAAAGCAGCCTTATTCACGAAACTGCTCATATCAAAATACATTTTGTCTCCAACCTGTTCCATTGTGATGCGATCTGAAAATGTAAGTTTATCCTTTTCATCGTAAGATGAAACCAAATAAGTGACTGAAATTTTATTACCGGAGTCAGCTATTGATTCAAGCAGATAAACGTTCTTCCCTACAGACTTACCCTTTTTGTCGAAGTTCTGATAAGTCATCACTGTTCCCTGAGCAGGGAACAGTCCCTTTTGAGCTGACAGTACAAAACTAATACAAAGCACAATGTTTAAAACAACTATTCGTTTCATAATTTATTTCAATTATATGTTATGACGGTTCAGAATATTTAAACTGTAAAAACTAAAATTCATATAGTTCGGTAATATTATATGAATTGTAGTCATATATTTTCATCAACTCACCAGTATGCATCATGATGTAATCTAGCCAGAGTCCGTAGCTGGTTTTAACATTATATGACTGATAAGCAATTCTGTTTGCCTCGTCCTGAAGCTCATTAATCTTTACTCCACAGGAAACAAGTTCACCAAGCATGTTACGATATTTGACAAGGAATTCTCTGCATATCATTCCCAACTCCAGGCACCTTTCTGCTACAAGGTTCTTAATCTTATCCCTAACATTGCTAGTGTCCTTTCCCTGGGCAATAGCATTTCTAAGCTCATTATTCAACGGTTCTAATATTTGCTGGTACTTGGTTTCCACCGAAATTATGTTTTTAGACTTATCCAAAAGTATCTCATTCAGTTTGGATTCGGCCTGCCTCTCTGTAAGTTCAATCTCTTTCAATAATCCAAAGTACTTCCTCTGAAGTTCACCACCTGATGGTTCAAACAAAGCCATGTTCGACTTAGCATCTTTAAGAGCATCATCTTTTTCCCATTTTTCTTTGACCTGAAGTTCCACCATCCTGTCCTTCAGTGCAGACAGTCTTTCTACCCATTTTGCAGCAACATCAAGCCTCTCACCGCATATATTCACAGGGATGGGAGGCAACTCTTTAATAAATGACCAGGGATCATCGCCTGCATCAGCGTAACCGGGAACCATCATAAATGCACATAACATCAATATGTTAACTATCTTTAATTTATACGGTAAAATGCTATTCTTCATATGATTAATTTATTTATTTCGCAACGGTTTAAGAAACATTTTCATTATTAAAACAACAATTGCAAAAACGGATTAATGACCATATTAATCATTTTATTATCAAAAAATTCTGTAACTCACGGAAATTTTAAGATACAGGAATTTTGATGCTCTCAGTAATGGCTGTTGTCTGTATCAACGCCAATAACTGCCAGTGCCAATCAGCTGAGCAAGAATTAAACCCAAAACCAGCGAAATAACTATCATCGCCAATAGTGAAACAACAAAATAGGTGGTAGCCTTTTCATCAGTTACCTTCATCATGGGTTTAACACCAAAGTATAAAAGAAACAGTCCGTAAATTCCCGCCACTCCTGCCAACATGCTCAAGCTGTAGTGAATATAAAATATTCCGCCAACACAAACCGGGGTATAGCAGTAAGCAGCAAGCTGAAATGCTCTATTAAAATCTTTTACACCACCGTATTTAGGAGCCATAAAATTAAATACAGCTGCAGTAAGGTATGCTCCTCCTATTACTGAAATAAAATGCTGTATTGCATATCTAACTCCCCAGAAGATACCTCCCCCCACTCTAACTCCAAGAAAGTGGTAACCGATCAGTCCATAACCTATAAAAGATGCGACCACAGGAATTAAAGACAGCCAGATCAAATATGTCATCAACACTTTAGTATGGGAGTCATTTTCAGATTCAATCACGCTCCATTCATCTTTGGGAGTGAACAAAATTTTTCTTGCTCTTTCAATCTGATTCATATTTTTATTAATTTTAAATAAATTATTTTCGATTTCTTTTTTTCGAGTCCCCTCCATAAAATCTCTTTTATTAAATATGGACCAAAGCAGATGTTGATTTTCAATGAAATATGAATAATCATTTCTGATATTTTGGATTATATGAGCAGGCTCTTTTCTGATAATTCAATATAATAATCAAGTTAAATACCCAGAGCCAACTCTGTTGGCAAGCAAGTTAAATGTCAGGAATCAACTCTGCCGGCAAGCAAGATGTTGGCTACGAAAGATTCATGACTACTCCATGAATTTAATATCACCTGGTATCTCAAACTTTTCAGCCGGCGGCGCTACCTCTTCAACCGATATCACCCTGGTGTTAGACTTAACTCCCATAGCCTCACCTTCCATACTCATCATCACATTACCGAACATAATATATTCCATCTCGGTACCCTTGTCGCTTTTTATCCTCATCTTTTGACACTTGTACCCAAGATAGTCCACATCGCCCAATTTCTCAATATTCATCTTACCCGATAACTCAGCTGACATACCCTCTACATCAACACCCATTGGATTTACTGATCTAGTCATTACATAATGCTCACCGGTTCCTTGGTCGAGATCTATTCTCCAATGTTCGTCACCTTTAATGATCTCAAGGGTGTGTGAGGAGTAGTCCTCTCCCATTATCTCCATTGGAACTGTTGTCTCGATAGCTTCCCAGTCACCCCATTTATCGAAATAGGTAACGGTATTAACCTCAACACCCATTGTTTCAGAAGTTGAATGAATTATTCCCTGTGCCAAGGGGTATCTCTTTTTGGAAGCGTCCCCTGCAAGCTCTTTCATTGTTGTTTCATCCTCCGGCTTGCTTTTTCTGTCGCCTCCGCATGCTCCCAACAACAGAGAAAACATTATTACAAAAATTATCTTTCTCATGCGTAAATAATTTAAATATTAAAATTCTCAATAACAGTTCGGTAAAAATTCATTTAATATCAATATAATCTAACAACTACGCTGTTCGCATTAAAAAGCATATTAAACACCAATAATAAATTAACAATCTGCATTCTGTCAGCCCTTCTGCAAATTAAATAATTTTATATCTTTACAAACTCAACACGTCTGTTTTTAGCCTTATTCTCAGGTGAGTCATTAGGAGCAATTGGCTCTCCCTCTCCAGCTCCTGACGTTTCCAGCCTGGCTGGCTCAACGCCGAAAGATGTAACCAGTTCATTTTTAACCGACTCTGCCCTTTTGGCTGATAGTGTCTTGTTGAGATTATCATCGCCGTCACTGTCGGTATGGCCAATAATTCTAACCCTTACTCCGGGATTATCACTTAGGACACCGGCAATACTCTTCATGGTGGCATAAGACTCTGGTTTTACTTCGGCCTTGTTCACATCAAAATAAATACCGTAACTCACCAATTTACCTTCAGTAATAAGTTTACTGCGCGTATCGGGAGAAGCTGTAGTTATCTTAAGATTGGTAATATACGGAAAGCTGTATGAATCCCAGGCTGAAAAGCGGAAGCGGTTAAAAAGGGTACCCTCGTAAATGTTGGTAGGTATGTCCAGTACTTTCTGACCTTCGTGATAGATGCGAACACGACGCTTTTGTATCCACACAATCACATGGTTCACTCTTTCAAGTCTTACCGGTTTAATTGTCGATTTCCCATTTATCCACTCTTTGTCATCACTGTATCCTTTGGTCTCCCAACAATCACTCATCAGCCTGATATGCAAACCTCCAATACCGGGATAAAGATCATCGTTCATCTCTTTGTGCTCTTGCTGATCCTCCTGATAAAATGTGAGCTGTGTCCCATATTTGTATTCATTGTCAGGAATAATGTCGAATTCCATAATAAAATTATCAGGGAATTTAACGGAATGCATATAACAATAGGTGGCATCCTCTCCATACATATGAAACCAATGGCCATCGGCTATATTAACCGTTTTTACCTCACCACCACTATTGGAAGTCCAAGTTGCAGGAAAATCTCCGATAGCATCACTGGAAAAATCTTCAAAATATAAAATCTGATCGCCCGGAACAAAATCATAACTAGAAAAAGATTGCAACACCGTAGATCCTTTTTCATCGGAACCAGATACTGTCTGATCATGCTCAGATGCATCATCGTTTTCATCCGATTCCCGTTTACGTACATCCGTGTTATCCTCATCACCTTTCTTAGTGACAGACTCTTCAGCCCTGTCCATCACCTTGTTAGTCACTTCATCTGATTTTCTTTCCACCTTCTCCTCTACAGCACGCTGAGCAGCATCTTTGGCAGTATTGCCCAGTTTCTTGATCCAGCTCTGTGCATTTGAAGTAAATGATAGCATAAATATCATGCTAAGGAATAAAAGTAATTTTCTCATGACGCTCATTTTTTGTTATAAAGTAAATGTATTTACAAAAATATATGGTTATGTGTCTGATAAATACCCCCAAAAAGGGGTATTTTAAAATATGTTACTTAATTTAAATTTGTATTCATTAAATTTCCCTATTTTTGGAGAAAAATTGAATTACTATGAAACCAAAAAGGAAAATTCCGGCTTGCATTGCTCATCTTATCCTGATATTATTGTTATCAACAGGATGCAACTTAAAAAATGGCTCTTATCTAAAAGCAACAGATCCGGAACACAATCCCGATACACTTCTTTCACATTCACAAAATCTACTTTATACTTATCCCGACAGTGCTTATATGCTTGCAGTAAAAGCCGGGGAGCTGGCAAAAAGCCACCAAAACCCCCTTGCATTAGCCAGGGCTTACAAGTTACAGGGAAGTTTTTATTCTGATATCAAACAGGATTTTGAGATGGCAACAAAGAGTTGTGAGCGTGCCGACAGCATTTACCGGAAGCATTCAGGTAGCGATTTTGTCCTTGGGAGAGGTACTATATACCATAACCTGGGTACAATAGAGCTGCGCAAGGGTAATTACCTGTCCGCCATCGAGCTGTATATAAATGCGATGCGACTTTTTGATACTGTAAAAGACACTAAAATCCTCCCACGAACTTTAAATAACTTATCCACTCTCTACTCTTTTCTAAAGGATGACA
This sequence comes from Proteiniphilum sp. UBA5463, assembly GCF_002427225.1. Classification (NCBI taxonomy): domain Bacteria; kingdom Pseudomonadati; phylum Bacteroidota; class Bacteroidia; order Bacteroidales; family Dysgonomonadaceae; genus Proteiniphilum; species Proteiniphilum sp. UBA5463. The sequence continues at coordinate 74,318 of NZ_DIQL01000025.1, forward strand.
AAAAATCGGAAGAATATGCACGAGCATGTTATGCCATGGCAAAGAAAAATAGGGATGAGTATCTGCTCTCGGTGAGCAGTACCACACTTGCGGCATCATTGATTAACCAGAGAAAATATGATGAAGTCCCGCAAATGCTTGAAGAAGCCAAAGCCATTGCTTTAAAAAGAAAAGATTATTACATTTTAGACCTGGTACATTTGAACTACGGAGGATATTACAGGTATTATAAAAATGATTACGGGCAGTCGGTTAAGCATCTTCTTAGTGCATCTGCCTTTGCCGACAGCCTGAGTAACGAATATGAACAAATGCGCGTTTCAATCAATCTTTCTGAGGCATATTTCTCAAATAATCAACTCATGGAATCGCGTAATGAAGTTCAAAAGGCATTAGCGTGGGCAGAAAAATTCCAAACCGGAGATATAGTACAGCGAGCATTGTGGCTTCTATCAAAAATTGAAGAGCAAAACGATAGTTTTGCCACAGCATACAATTACCTGGATTTATCATACAGTATGCGTGACAGCATACTTAATGAGAACAACAGGCAACATCTGAACTTACTGGAAGCCACCTTCCAGAATGAAAAAAAAGAGATGAAAATCAATTCATTGCAAAAAGATCAGAAAAATTACCAAATTATTGTTTTGTTAATTGTAATTTCACTGTTATCAATGATTTTACTTCTACACCTCCGCAATAAAAACACCAAAGCAAAAAAACAGCTAGCCGACAACAAAGTTATTCAGCTCGAACAAGAGAAGCAGCTTGTAGCCACTCAGTCAGTGCTGGAGGGAGAGACAGCCGAACGCACACGCTTGGCCAGGGATCTTCACGATGGATTGGGAGGAATGCTTTCTGCAGTAAAACTAAACCTTTTTGATATGAAAAAAGATGTTATCATTGAAGAAGAAGATGTGTTCCGATTCAACAAAGTGCTGGAGATGTTAGATAAGTCTATGCGGGAACTGCGTCGCGTGGCACACAATATGATGCCAGAATCATTGTCACGCTACGGATTGAACATAGCACTGTCTGATTTTTGCGATAGCCTCCCCAACGTAAAATTCCATCGTTTCGGCAACAATGAACGTTTGAATCAAAAACTGGAAATAATTGTTTACCGTACGGTTCACGAACTGGTAAATAACGCCCTTAAACATGCTGAGGCGACTGAAATAAATGTCCAGTTATTGCAGGAAGAAGACCGGGTTTCCGTTACCGTTCAGGACAACGGAAAGGGTTTTGACCCTACTGTAAAGACAGATGGGATAGGTTTGATAAGTATTCAGAACAGAGTCACCTCATTTAATGGCACAATGAACATCTGTTCAAAAACAGGTGAGGGGACAGAGGTAAATGTTGACTTTAAAGTATAAAACATTATGATACAGGTACTGATTGTAGATGATCACAAAATACTGGTCGAGGGGTTAAAAAAGCTGATAGATGAATCAGAATTTGCCACTGTTTGCAGTACAGCCTACACAGGCAAAGAGTGTTTACAACAGCTCACCCTGAAAAAGGCAGATGTAGTATTGCTGGATATAAACCTGCCTGATATCAGTGGTATCGACCTCTGCAAGGAGATTCACCAACGCTATCCCGACCTTAAGATTGTCGCGTTGACCAGTTATGGTGAATACGCAATGGTGCGCCGTACACTGGAGAACGGCGCCATGGGCTATGTTATAAAAAACGCTATGCCCGAAGAGATTCTCCTGGGCATCAGAACAGTAATGGACGGAGAGCGTTTTCTGAGTGAAGAAATAGATATGCTTATGCGCAAACGATCACGCAACCCAGTGTGGCTCACACCACGGGAAAAAGAACTTTTACAATTCATTGTTGAAGGTTACACAAACCCTGAGATTGCCGATAAGATGTGCCTGGGGAACCAGACCATCAACAGTTATCGAAAAAACTTACTGCTCAAGTTGGGCGCCAAAAACACAGCAGTGTTAGTGCGAATGGCGCTTGAAGAAAAACTTGTATGAGAACAATGCAAAAACCCCAGGCTTTTACCCGAGGTTTTTGCATATCATGTTGCGTAAAAATCTTATTCGGCAACTACATCAAACGGAATTTCAACAGAAACCTCTTTATGCAGTTTTACTGTTGCCACGTAGTTACCAACCTCTTTTACCTGTCCTTTTATCACAATTAACTTTCTGTCCACTTCAAAGCCTTTTTCCTGAAGTGCATCAGCAATCTGAATGTTGGTAACAGAACCGAAAATGGTACCGGTAGTACTGGTTTTGGCTCCTATGGTCAAAGTAACGCCTTCCATCTTGTCAGCTAGAGCCTGTGCATCGGCTTTAATCTGTGCAAGCTTGTGGGCACGCTGCTTTTGATTCTCAGCCAGCACTTTCTTTGCTGATTCACTGGCAATAACAGCTTTTCCCTGAGGAATAAGGAAATTACGTGCATATCCTTTTTTTACATTCACTACATCATCTTTGTAGCCTAAATTCTGTACGTCTTCTTTTAAAATTACTTCCATCTCCTATTCCTCCTTTTATTTCATTAAATCGGTTACGTATGGAAGCATGGCAATATGACGTGCTCTCTTTACTGCCTGTGCAATACGTCGTTGAAACTTCAATGATGTACCGGTAATTCTCCTCGGTAAAATTTTCCCTTGTTCGTTAAGAAACTTTTTCAAAAACTCAGGATCTTTATAGTCAATATATTTGATACCGTTCTTTTTGAAGCGGCAATATTTTTTCTTCTTCACATCCACCGACAGTGGTGTCAAATATCTGATTTCTGTTTGCTTAGCCATCTCTTAATCCTCCTTTTCGTTTAATTCTACATCTTCAACCGCCACAGCAGTCTCTGTCTTTCTGGTCTTTACAGTTTCAGAAGCCTGGGGACGGGCTTCATGCCTTTTGCCTCCTTTGTTGTTTCTTCTTTTTTCGGCATACTCCAGCGCAAATCTGTCTTGTTTAACTGTCAGGAAACGGATAACCCGTTCATCACGACGGAAATTAACTTCCAATCGTTCAATCATCGAAGGATCTGCTTTGAATTCCAGAAATGCATAAAATCCGGTAGTTTTCTTGTCAATAGGGTAAGCCAGTTTGCGCAAACCCCAATCCTCTTCGTTTACAATTTCAGCTCCTTGGTCCGTAAGGAGTTTCTTGAATTTTTCAACCGCTTCCTTCATCTGTACATCAGACAAAACGGGAGTCAAAATGAAAACGGTTTCGTAATTATTCATACTAAATTAATTATTAAAGCGTTAATTGGAAAAAATATTTTTCGAGCGGCAAAGATACAACAAATTATAATACATTCAAAACGACAACAATGATTACTTTCTATTGGCAGTCGATTTTTTCTTTGAGAGCTGTAGATTCAACTTTTTTGCTCTACATTTGTTGCATATTTATCTTAACTGCTAACTCAATTTTTAAAATGAAAAAAATATCCAATCAGGCGCTGGTAATTTTCGGCGCCTCAGGAGACCTGACATATCGCAAACTTATTCCTGCCGTATTCGACCTGTATATGAACGATTCTCTGCCTGAAGGATACGCCATTCTTGGAGTAAGCCGGTCGGAATTAACCAATACCCGGTTTAGAAAAAAAATGAAAGAGGGGATCTTGCAGTTCTCACACTATAAGGATGCAGCCTCAGATAAGATAGAGAGCTTCCTTTCCATGGTCTTCTACATGAGCATCGATACCGGAAGGGGAGAAGAGTATATACATGTGAAAAATAAACTAGGAGAGTTGAATAAACAGTTTGTCCTCGGATCTAACTATATTTTCTACCTATCCACACCACCTTCTCTATACACCATAATACCTAAGTTTTTATACGGACAGGGACTCACGATGCAACAAAAAGGGTTCAGAAGAATTATTATCGAAAAACCCTTCGGACATGATTTTTTTTCGGCTGTTGAGCTTAACAAGCTGCTGCTTGAGTTTTTCAGTGAAGATCAGATCTACCGCATCGATCACTATCTGGGCAAAGAGACCGTGCAGAATCTAATGGTTACACGCTTCGCCAATGGCATTTACGAGCCGCTATGGAACAGAAACTACATCCAGCATGTGGAGATTACTGCCGCGGAAAGTATAGGTGTTGAGGACCGAGGTGGGTATTACGACCAATCGGGAGCACTTCGCGACATGGTGCAAAACCACCTTTTGCAGGTATTGTCATTGGTAGCGATGGAACCACCAAGCAAAATAACACCGGAAGAGATTCGCTACGAAAAGATGAAGGTTTTCCGTTCATTGCGCCCTTTTAGTGAAACAGATCTTAAAAACAACGTAATACGCGGGCAGTACACTGAAGCCACTGTACGGGGCAAACATTACAAAAGTTATCGCGATGAGAATAATGTGGATAAAAACTCCCGAACCGAGACCTATGCAGCGATAAAAGTATATATCGACAACTGGCGCTGGGAGGGCGTACCATTTTATATACGTACAGGTAAACGGCTTCCCACACACGTATCGGAGGTAGTAATTCACTTCAGGCCATCGCCCCAAAAACTATTCAGATCGGCCGACATGATGGATCAGTCTGACAATCAACTTATACTGAGAATTCAACCCGATGAGGGTATACTGCTAAAAACAGGTATGAAGGTTCCCGGCAGTGGATACGAAGTAAAAACTGTCAATATGGATTTTCACTACTCTGAACTGAACGACCATTATATACCAAGCGCATACGAGCGGTTGATTCTCGATTGTATGGCCGGCGACAACATGCTCTTCATGCAGGGTGAGGCTGCCGAAGAAACGTGGAAATTTGTGCAGCCTATCCTCGATTACTGGGCGAATGACAAGAATATACCTCTTCATGGATATCCTTCCGGTTCATGGGGGCCCGATGTAGCTGATGACCTTATTGAGGGAAAAGAGAACACATGGCGATACCCATGCAAAAATCTGGCGGAAGACGGAATATATTGTGAACTATAGAACTACAAAAAAATCATTTACTTGCATGAGAAAAATTAGAATTTATAATACTGCTGAAGAATTAAACATATCATTTACCGGGTGGCTTACAGATATATTAGCTGAAAAGGAGCTTGCAACAATAGCTCTCTCTGGTGGTTCCACACCCAGGTCGCTGTTTGATTATTGGGCCAGACTGCCCGAGGGTGCAATAGATTGGACAAAGGTCAAATTTTTCTGGGGAGACGAACGCTGCGTTCCTCACACAGATGTTGAAAGCAATTACGGGATGACGAAAGAGCATCTGTTTAACTTTATACATCTGGCTGACAAAAATATTTTTCCTGTTCAGGGGGATAACGACCCTGAAGCTGAAGCCAAAAGATATGGCGAACTGCTGAATAGAGAGCTGGAATCAAAAAATGGGATACCCGTTTTTGACATAATGATGTTGGGTATGGGCGACGACGGCCATACGGCCTCCATCTTCCCTCATGAAATGAAACTCTGGTACAGCGACGAAAATTGTGTTGCTGCGACTCACCCCGTAAGCGGCCAAAAGCGTATCTCTCTCACTGGAAAAGTGATCAACGCCTCTAGCAACATAGCTTTCCTTATAACCGGCGAAAATAAGGCACAAAAGGTGAAGGAGATAATTGAACAATCAGAAAATGCAGAGGATAAGTATCCAGCCGCTCTTGTGCAGCCTGATTCGGGAAATCTTTTCTGGTTTCTGGACAATAAGGCAGCGGCCAGGCTCACCAAAGGAGAGTGATAGCAGAACTATATCACTTTACGGTTCTGATCTTATATTCGCAAGCAACCTTTCCCTTTTCCATGTTTGAGAGCTTACCCTTCACCATACGCTTACGCAGCGGTGATATTCTGTCGACAAACATTATCCCGTCCAAATGATCATACTCATGCTGGATGACCCGTGCCATAAAACCCGAGAATGTAATATCTTGCTGAACAAGGTTTTCATCAAGATACTTTATGCGTATCTCTCCTTCACGGGGTACTTTTTCATGAATCCCCGGGATACTCAGGCATCCCTCTTCAACAGCCTCAATTTCACCGCCGCGCTCAGTGATATGAGCATTTATAAATACCTTTTTAAAATCTTTGAATCCGTTATGTTCCTCACTCGCAAGCGGAGAAAGGTCCACTACAAAAATCCTATCCTCTAGCCCCACCTGCGGAGCGGCAAGCCCAACTCCATCAGCATTATACATGGTTTCAAACATGTTCTCAACAAGCTCACTCAAATTGGAATAATTAAGGGGATCGATATCTTTTGATACCTTGCGCAACACAGGGTGTCCGTATATATATATTGGTAAAATCATAATCTAATCTTCAGCTTACCCGGCCTTGTCGCACTGCCGGGTATAAAAGCCTCGGGTACACTTCTCTCAACTGCGTAATAAAACTGATAAACTTATTTTATTCTTTTGCTTTCCATGTATCCCTGCAGGATAATGGTAGCGCTTATTTCATCTACTAACTCTTTATTCTGACGGCTCTTCTTTTTGAGTCCCGCATCTCTCATTGTCTGTTGTGCCATTCTGGATGAAAACCGCTCATCGTAATACTCCACGGGAATATCAGGGTATAGCTTTCTAAGACGATTCACAAACGGCTCTACTCTTTTCATATTTTCCGAAGGTTCGTAATTCATCTGCCTGGGGAGGCCAACAACGATACATGAGACATCCTCTTTTTGAAGATATTCACTCAGAAAATCGAAAAGTTTTGAGGTCTCCACTGTCGTCACCCCGTTGGCAATGATCTGCAGCGGATCGCTCGCAGCTATTCCGGTACGTTTTTTGCCGTAATCTATAGAAAGGATTCTTGCCATACAGCGTTTATAAAGTTTCGAATACACGTTTTCTGAGTTCAAAATCACGTCCCAGGTATTTTTCACGCACGATTGTATTGGCTGCCAGCTCTTCAGCTGTGCCCTGAAACAACACCTTCCCTTCAAAGAGGAGATATGCGCGATCGGTGATACTTAATGTTTCATCTACATTGTGGTCTGTGATAAGAATTCCAATATTTCTATATTTTAATTGAGCTACAACAGATTGAATATCCTGCACTGCAATAGGATCAATTCCGGCAAAAGGTTCGTCCAGCATAATAAATTTCGGGTCAATAGCCAGGCAACGTGCAATCTCTGCACGGCGCCGCTCTCCACCCGAAAGACGATCACCCGGATTTTTACGCACTTTCTCCAGCCCAAACTCATTAATCAGTGACTCCAGCTTGTCGAGCTGCTCTTCGGGCGACTTATCAGTAAATTCCAATACCGATTTGATATTATCCTCTACCGTCATCTTTCGAAAAATAGATGCCTCCTGTGCAAGATAACCGATACCACTCTGGGCGCGTTTGTAAACAGGATAACGTGTAATATTCCGGTTACCGATAAATATTTCACCTTCATTCGGAACAATCAGCCCCACCGTCATATAAAAAGTGGTAGTTTTACCAGCTCCATTAGGTCCCAGCAGTCCTACTATCTCTCCCTGCTTCACATTTATGGAGACATGGTTTACCACTGTGCGCTTACCGTATTTTTTAACAAGATTTTCGGTGCGCAACATCAGCGGCCCGTCCTGTTGCTCAACAGGGCCGGCATTTTGTAAAGTGGTGTCATCTTCTGCAACGGCAGTTAATGTTATTTCATCTAAGCGCTGGTCCATTTATAAATAATTTATGCAAAGGTAGAAAAAAGTTGCGAGATAAGCAGGATGGTTGCAATGAGATCTGTCTCATCACTCCATAAAAAACATTAGCAGGTTATTATAACCTCAGCACTTTCCATCTCACCATTGACAGGGGGATGCATCTTTTTCACACTCACCTCCACTGCAGATAGCACAGGGTAATATTCCCTTATCTTTCTGCATATTCTGCAGGCAACATGCTCAATAAGGTTTGAAGGGATTTTCATTTCCTTGTTTACCAGATCATACACATCTGAATAGTTAACGGTATCTGATACATCATCAGACATGCTGGCTGCCTCAAGATCTGCTTTAAGAGTAATATTCACTTCAAATTCATTACCTATAACCTTTTCCTGCTGCATCACTCCGTGAAATGCATAAAAATGCATCTTGTTAAGTCTTATTTTTGTTTCCATTTTTATTCTCAATTAGCTGACACATTGATGAATATCTGCCCAAGTCTTTACTTAATATCAATATCATCATGCGATTATGCTGTTAACTTTAAAAAAGGGCATTTGATACAACAATTAATTATGAGTGATCGACTGAAAAAAATACCGGAATACAGGAATACATGATAAACCAACTTCATAATTGATTTATATTGTCCTGATCTGTTTTCAAGATCACCGGATAATAGATTGCCAGTTTTTTATCGTTCCTATCATCCATGCCAGTTTGACATTTAACAGAACAGTAATTTTATTATGCACTGTTTACTCTTTATCCTGTTTTGAAGCCCAAAAATAAGAACAAATTATTATATTTGTTGTTTAAAAAATAAATTCATATTGTAAATATAATGAAAACAAACGAAATTCCCGAAAGGCTCGCTGCCCTGAGACATTTCATGGAGGCAAAAAAGCTTGATGCCTTCATCATCCCAACTACCGATGCTCATTTGAGTGAATATCCGCCCAAACATTGGGAATCCAGAAAATGGATAAGCGGTTTCACCGGATCAGCCGGCACAGCGGTAGTTACCAAAGAAAAAGCAGGAGTGTGGACCGATTCGAGGTATTTTCTGCAAGCGGCAGATGAATTGAAAGATACGGGATTCGAACTTTTCAAAATGGGGCAGCCCGGCACTCCGGATATGACGGACTGGATTATTGAACAGACGGGTCAGAGCGCCACTGTAGGCATAGATGGAATGGTATATGCCGCTTCTGATGCAATAGCACTGAAGAACAGACTCAATGCAAAAGGGATTAGTCTTGATTCATCATTCGACCCTTTTACTGAAATAAGGGCCGATCGTCCCGAGATTCCCAAAAACCGCATTTTCATACTTCCTGATGATATTACCGGAGAATCTGTGACAAGCAAGATCGGCCGAATCAATGCCAGGCTGAAGAAGCTGGATGCGGACGGTCTAATAATTGCCACGCTCGACACCATTGCATGGACTTTCAACCTGCGGGGAAACGATGTTGAATACAATCCCGTGGCAGTTGCCTATGCATACGTTTCAGAAAATGAGACGGTACTGTTCATCGATCAGGTAAAATTGACCGGTGAAGTGGCGGGCTTTTATAAGGAACGGGGAATCAAGATTGACGATTATCACAAAATCTTTGAATATGTATCCAGGCTACCGGAGAACAGTTCTGTTTGTGTTACAGGCAACAAAATTAATTACAATCTGCTTCTGACAATTCCTGCTTCATGCAAAATTGTGGATGTTCCATCACCGGTAGACCTGATGAAGAGCGTAAAGAATGAAACCGAACTTAAGGGCTTCCGCAATGCAATGGTAAAAGACGGGGTGGCACTCGTGAAATTTTATATGTGGCTTGAAAAAGCAGTCCCTACAGGGGAGGTAGCCGAAACAGACATCGAAAAAAAGTTGCGAGAATACCGCTCCCGGCAGGACCTGTTTGTTGGAGAAAGCTTCGGAACTATTGCAGGATATGGTACTAATGGTGCCATCATTCACTACCATGCTTCGCCGGAGACATGCCTGAAATTGCAGCCTGAAGGATTGTTGCTGATAGATTCCGGCGCCCAGTACAAAGACGGCACCACCGATATCACCCGCACGATAGCATTAGGGGAGGTAAGCAAACAGATGAAGGAAGATTATACCAATGTGCTTAAGGGTCATATCGCTCTTGCTACAGCCATATTCCCAGAAGGCACGCGTGGTTCCCAACTCGATATTCTTGCCAGAAAAACTTTGTGGAACAACGGCCTTACCTACTGGCACGGAACCGGTCACGGCATCGGACATTTTCTCAACGTACACGAAGGTCCCCAGAACATCCGCCTTGAAGAAAATCCGACCCCACTACAACCTGGAATGGTCACTTCAAACGAACCCGGGGTATATCGTGCCAATCAATATGGCATACGAATTGAGAACATGATTGTGACCCGGGAGTACAATAAAACTGAAGAGTTTGGCACATTCTATAATTTCGAGACCATCACTCTTTGTCCCATCGACACCAGGCCTATAGCCGTTGAACTCCTTACCGCAGAAGAGATTAAATGGATAAATAACTATCATAAGATGGTGTACGATAAGCTAAATAATCATCTTGATAAGGATGAAAAAATTTGGTTGAAAGATAAGACAAAACCCATTTAAGAAATGGTATTACAGATAATTGAGCTGTCGCATATATTGTGATGACAGTACCAATACAAGCAATTGTTAAATAAATAATTCAGGGCACGTGTACCTTCTCGTGTACCTTCTATTCCAAAAGCGATACCTGCCCTTGAATTATAAATATAAAGCCTCAAATTCAAAAGATCAGATCCAAATAAAGACAATGGCCCTTATAAAATCAGTTCGCGGCTTCACTCCCGTGATCGGCGAAGATACATACCTGGCAGATAACGCCACCATCATCGGTGATGTGGTTATCGGCCGCAATTGCAGCATCTGGTTCAATGCGGTGCTTCGTGGCGATGTAAACTCCATCCGTATTGGCGACCGTGTGAACATTCAGGACGGCACTGTTCTTCACACTCTCTACCAGAAATCCGTATCAGTCATTGGAAACGATGTCTCCATTGGGCACAACGTGGTTATTCACGGTGCTGAGATAAAAGATGGCGCACTTATTGGGATGGGGGCAATAGTCCTCGATCATGCAGTGATTGGTGAAGGGGCAATCATTGCAGCGGGCTCAGTAGTGCTGAGTGGCACTCAGGTGGAGCCTGGCAGCATCTATGCCGGTGTGCCCGCCAAATTTGTAAAAAAGGTAGATCCTGAACAATCCAAAGGGATGAATCAGAAGATTGCCAACAACTACCTTATGTATTCCAGCTGGTTCAAGGAGGAGGGATAAATAAGTTGATTCTTTCAATTTACTTCAGCAAAGTACCATTCCGTACACTGATTCAGCGTTCATGCGACGTTCCCTTTCTGTTGGCAGCAACCATTTTGTAGAGCTGGTCGTTGGGGCGGATCTTTTCGTTGACTTTAATGGAAAAATGATCTCCCTTGAACGCCTCCGGCACAGTGGCCAGATCCACGCGAATATCGTCGGCCGTGACAAAGACAGCTCCGGTGGTAGGGCCTGTGATCAACAGTTCGTCACCCTGTCTGACCGATTGTGTCTCTACCAGAAACTCTGTCACGCCAAGGTTTCCAAAATGCTTGATGGCTTTACCCACATACACCTTCCTCTTTGTGGCGCCTGATCCGTAGCGGTGTGTCCACTCACCCAGCCGTTGTCCAAGATAATAACCGTTCCAGAATCCGCGGTTAAACACGGTTGAAAGGCGTTCGTTCCAGTCGCTTATCTTCTCTTCCGTATATATGTCACTGCAATAAGCCTGTACCGCTTCCTTGTAGCACGACGTTACAATACGTACATATTCGGGGCCCCTTGCACGCCCTTCAATTTTAAACACCTGCACACCAGCATCCATCATCTTGTTCATAAAATGAATGGTTTTAAGGTCTTTGGGTGACATAATATACTCATTGTCTATTTCCAGTTCTATCTCGCTATCTTTATCCTTCACTATATATCCTCTACGGCATATCTGGTTACATGCCCCCCGGTTGGCGGAAAGATTTTTTTCGTGCAGGCTCAGGTAACATTTTCCGGATACGGCCATGCACAAGGCACCGTGTGCAAACATCTCTATTCGAATCAGCTCTCCCGAGGGCCCTATAATCTGCTGCTCCACAATATCGCGATGGATGGAAGCCACCTGTTCGAGGGTGAGCTCCCGTGCCAGAACCACCACATCGGCAAACTGTGCGTAGAACTTCAGCGACTCGGTATTGGTTATATTCAGCTGGGTGGAGAGATGCACCTCAACGCCGATGCTGCGGGCGTACATCAACACCGCCACATCGGCTGCTATGATGGCTGACAGGTTTGCCTCCCTTGCCGCATCCACAATCTTGCGCATCAATGTCATGTCATTATTGTAAATGATCGTGTTCACCGTGAGATAACTTTTCAGGTTGTTCTCCCGGCAGATGCGGGCAATGTTGTGCAGATCGGCTATTGTGAAGTTATTGGAGGATTTGGCTCGCATATTCAGCCCTTCAATACCGAAGTAGATTGAATCTGCCCCTCCCTGTATGGCAGCCGTCAGTGACTCATAAGACCCTGCCGGCGCCATTATCTCGTAATCTTGTATCGAATTCATTATCCAGCTGTAATTTGGAAGTACAAATGTACAAAAAATCGGGTAATAGAACGAGGGTGAAATCACGTTGTGATACACCCTCGTTCCTTATAACAAATAATAATTGTAACAATTATTGTTCCTTTACTATTTTCTCTACAAATTTTTCGGCATCGCTGTACGCACCAGACATTACATCCAGCACCGGGCCTCCTATATGCGAGGCGGGAATTGCCGGGTTCATACGCGACACATAGGTGCCTCCATCGTCTTTTTCATAAACAGCAATACGGCAGGGCATCATGTTTGAATAGAGCCGCAAATGATCGTCCGACAATAAGCGATAGGCATGATCGGGTTTGCACAGCTCTATCACTTTCACAGGAACAACATCTTTCCCGTTTTTTCTCATTGTCTCCTGCAAGTCGTGAATATGTAAAACTCTCCACCCACCCTCTACAATGATTTCAGATAGTCTGTCCACAGTCTCTTCAAACCCGAATCTGCTCCTGTTTTCAAAAAAAATCTGTTCCATAGCCTCTCTTATAAATTTATATTAATTTTTCAGCAGCACCTCATCTATTGCTTGTTTAAAAGCATCTTTCGGAAGAGCTCCCTGAGCCATTTGCGGGGATTCCCCCATAGGACAGAATAGCAATGAAGGAATACTCCTGATACCGAATTCAGCGGCAAGCTGCTGCTCTGCCTCCGTATCTACTTTGTAAATATAAATATCATCCTCATATTCAACTGCCAGCTCTTCCAGGATAGGAGCAATCATTTTGCATGGCCCGCACCAGTCTGCATAGAAGTCGATGATACAAGGTTTGTCTCCAAGATAAACCCATTTATCGGGGTTCTCTTCTAAATTTGCCACTTTCTCCATAAAGTCGGCTCTTGTCAAATGAATCGTTTTCATACTATTTTCAGTTTTAATTGTGTTTGTTTCCTGTTTTGTTTCTGTTATGGTTGCAGCTGATTTTTGTTTCATGTTATTGCATGAAACAATAGCAACAGTCAAAGCAGAAGCAAATAAGATTTTTTTTATAATCATAATTTTTGATTTATATCATTTTTTTTTGAAACCTCTTTATATTTTTTACGTGAACTGTCTCCGGTAAACAGCTCGAAAAGGAGATAACCTACCACTGCTCCATAAAGCATCATTCTGTAGGGATTGGAGGTTATCGGACATGTCCCCTGCAGACATCCTACGTAATGGTAATAAAGGTATCCGCCAAGTGTTCCTGTTGCTATTCCGGCTATTTTAAGCCAGTGCTTTATAAAAAAATCACTTATCTTTTGCATTGTCATCATATCTAAATTACAAAGATGTTATTTTACTTAATTGTTATTGCTACGGCCGCAACCCATCACACATTTCAACACATTGGAAATTCGTTTATCTTTAATAGAGTAGAAGCTGTTTTTACCGCTTCTTCGGCAATTAAGAATTCCTTTTGCCCTCATATCTGTGAGATGATGAGATAAGAGTGATTGCTCGCAATCCATATTTTCCAGTAACTCCGAAACAGACTTCTCATCAGTCTGCGAGAGCTGTAATATAACGCATAAACGAGTTTCATTAGCTAGCGACCTCAATAGATAAGCAGCTTCTTCAAATTGTGATTTATCAATTTTCTGATCTTTACCTATTTCTATTTCTAAATCTTCCATATTTTACCAGCTTTCAAATTAATGAATCTATATATGAACATGTATTCATCTAAATTTGTTCAAAAGTAGTACATTTTTCTTTATGTACAAAATTTTTTATCTGATTTTTACGTAATAGGTCAGCTTTGCCTCAATTGCACGATGCGCTGACCGTGAGAAGAAGGCATTTTCGCTTCTACGGCTGGTAAAGAGGTCACCCAAACCAAAATAATAACGCCCTTCAAGATCGAAATCGCCAATGGGAGTTTTCAGAGCAACTCCTGCTCCTCCAATCAGGCCATAATCCACAACACTCATTTCACTTCGCGGACTGTACTGAACACCGATACGGGCATCGGGGCTGGCCGACCTGCGGGCTTCAAGGTCATCGGCAAGTGCCTGGCTCATTTTCTGTTTATCCCCAATAAGAAAACTTATTTGCGGACCGACATTAATTATAAAACGGAAGCTATTACCAAAATAGATATGAGTCATAAAAGGCACCTCAACATAGTTTAGCGTTCTGGAATAATCAAACCCTGATTCCGGGTCGAACTCCTCTTTCCATCCTCTTTGTGCAAAATTCAACTCTCCAATCAATCCCAAATGTTTTTCAGAGATCAGTTTAGCAGCAATGCCACCATGAAAACCGATATTCAATTTCTGCTGAATGCCTGGCACGAAGTCCATGCTTGATGAAGCAACGCCTCCACCGGCTCCAATATAAAGCTCACTTTTAAAAGTCTCCTTTTGCGCATAGATAAAACTACTGCACATTAAAATAACAGAGACAATGGAGAAGAAACGTTTCATCTGCTTTTGTCAGTTTTAATAATCCTTCCGTTCGTGTCATATAGAACCAGATACTGTCCGGTATTAATGAAACCGCCCCAATTGTTTGGTCTTTCGAAATTGAAAGTAAACTGAAGGGGGGCTAAACGCACCTGCCTCATATTTTGCTCAAAACTAGATCCGTACCGGTGCATAGCGGTCAGAAAAAACAGTGCTGTATCGTACCCCCACATAGCATAATTAGGATAGGTATCCATCAGTTTTCTGTCATACCATCTTCGGAAATCATCAATGAAAGCCTTTGTACCGGGATCACTATCATCAATAAAGAATGGTGTAAAGATATAGGTGCCGAAAAGATGGTAGTCATCTTTCAGGTTCGAATATGTCTGCCACTCAGGATACCCGTACAGACGTGTCATAAATGCTGAATCTGAATCACGCACCTTTTTCAGTTCATCCATTATCTGGCGGATGGTACCTGCATCACCGCTAACAGGCACAATAACATTCTCCCTGTCGCTGCTCAACAATGAAAGGATAGAACTGCTGAGTGTGCTTGTCAAAGCAATAGTTTCGTATTTTATTTTATTACTCCGTAGATTATTCTGCAACATTGAAACGAACTCAATTTTATCGTTCAGCCCGCCATTTACAAAAATAATATTTGAATTTCTGAATGTCTGCAAAAAAGCTGAAGATGCTTTGTTGTATGATGAACTCAGCATCGGATTTACCTGAAAGATATTCCCGTTGTTCAATACTTCGCCGTTGCTTTGAGAGAATGGTACTACATACTTTATATTAAAGGCTTTTGAAAAATCGGATAAGACCTTTATCTGTGCATCGTTTACTCCTCCTACGATAAGGTTAAGCGACTGCATCTCCATTGTTCCCAGCAAGCTTTGCAGTTTTTTTGTGTCATTATCTTTTCCGATCTCAAAAACATATAACTCTATATTGGCACCAATGTTTTTCATTTTTTCAACTGCAAGCAGAAACCCTTCATAGTACTCCTGCAATCGTAGATGCGCCCTACCAGTTTCATCCAAAAATGGTAACAGCAACCCCACCCTGATCATATCTACCCTTTGTGAGCGGACACTCTGTGACAGAAGCCGGTTAGCTTCGTTGATTGCAGACCGTGAATTTTCGTCTAAAGCACTTTTTTTCACTGGTACAATAATCTCCATATTGGTTTTCAAGCCCCTTTGAAGAGATGAATTATAACGTTCAATATCCTCAATGTCAACACCGTAAAGAATTGAAATACTGTACAGAGTTTCTCCTTTCTGAACCTTATGTACTATGTTGGTAGTCTGATTCTCATATGGAGTGATCACCTCATACGACTCGAAGAAAGGTATCCGTATTGTTTTACCTATCTGAAATGTCTCTACAGACAAACCGGGGTTGGCTCTCATTACATCTTCCGGTTTGAGAGAGTAGGTTCTGGAAACAGAATAAAGCGTCTCTTTCGGGAGGATGGTATGATAACGATAGTTATCTTCTTTAACCTCGCTAATGACCCTTCTCTGAGGGATTGTAAGAATCTGGCCTTCAGAGATTGTTTGGCTGGAACCTGGATTTAGCCGGTATATCTCATCAACTGTAGTATTGTACATTTTAGAGATACTATACATGGTTTCCCCACTCACAACAGTATGGCTGAAGGTTGAATTCTGATCTACAGGGCGTGACGGCCCTGAGCTTATTTCGTTGGTGCCGGCAGACAACAGCCCTGAATTATCCTTAGTGACCGGGATAAGCAACTTCTGGCCTCTTTGCAAGCCGCTGCTTGCCGAGGGATTGTTACGAATAATCTCTGCAACAGAAACCGAGAAGGTGCGCGAAACAGCATATAGGCCCTCACCGGGTTGTACACTGTACTCGTAGTACTTCTGACCGTTAACGGTAACGGTTTGGTAATGCAGATTCTGCGCCAGAAGTGAAATGAGTCCTGTGTTCAAAAAAAGAACAATAGCAATAATTTTGCTTATCCTAAGCATGTTACCCATCTTTATCTGTTTTTAATGTGAGGTCACTTATACAACTTTTAACGGACAAAAGTACGAATATTATTTTGAATTGTACCTTATAACATCATGAGCGGCCTGTAGTTTGACAGTAATTAAAACAATTTAAACACAATTATAGTTATAATCTTTTATTTACTCTTTACACGTAACTGTTTCACAGGATTATACAGGAAAACTTCAGTGTTAACATATTAAGTTTAATAACTGTATGAAAACAGTATGACACAGAATCTATAATGCAGTCACACTTTCTATTAGAACGGGAGAGGATCTTTATTTTGTGAAATAAAATCGGATGAAGAGAACGATGATTCACCCGAAGGTTCTGCCTGTTTTGAATTTTTATTCATCTTTGAAGGGCGTTCCACATATCTCTTACCTACAGCATACTCGTCAAGATTCTGAAAACGCGCGTATTCACTATCGAATCTCATGTTGGCTATGCCCGTAGGACCGTTACGATGTTTCGCTACAATGATCTCCGCAATACCAACCAAAGAGTTTCCGCGATCATCTTCAGTGATACGGTAATATTCCGGCCGGTGGATAAAGCATACTATATCGGCATCCTGCTCAATTGCTCCAGATTCGCGAAGATCGGCAAGCTGCGGCCTCTTCCCTTCGGTCCCCTGGCGTGTTTCCACACCCCTGTTAAGCTGTGAAAGAGCAATAACAGGAATATTAAGCTCTTTTGCCAGCCCCTTCAACGATCGCGATATCATGCTCACCTCCTGTTCGCGGCTGCCAAAACTCATTCCACTGGCATTCATAAGCTGCAAGTAGTCGATTATAAGCACTTTCACATCATGCTCACGTATCAGGCGGCGCGCTTTTGTACGCAACTCAAACACCGACAGGCTGGGTGTATCATCTATATATATGGGTGCATTATATAAAAACTTGTGATTTTTGTCAAGCCTCTCCCACTCGTCTTCCGAGAGTCGCCCACTTTTAATGCTCTCACCTTTTATCTGGCATACATTAACAATTAAACGATTCACCAACTGCACATTAGACATTTCCAAAGAAAAGATGCCGACAGGCTGTTCATAATCGAGTGCAATATTTTTTGCCATTGAAAGGACAAAAGCCGTCTTTCCCATAGCAGGCCTCGCAGCGATAATAACAAGATCAGACTTCTGCCAGCCTGAAGTAAGCTTATCCAACTCCTTAAAACCGGTAGGCAAGCCACTCATACCATCCTTCCGGTTTGCAGCCAGCTGAATATTCTGCATCGCCTCCTTGATAATAGGATTGATCTGTATTACGTCTTTCTTTACGTTCCTTTGCGAAATTTCAAACAGCCGCCCTTCGGTTTCTTGCATCAAGTCATCCACATCAACAGTTTCATCAAAAGCCTGTTGTGAAATCTCAGAGGAGAAAGAGATAAGTTCTCTAGCCAGATATTTCTGGGCAATGATGCGAGAATGATACTCGATATGCGCTGCAGATGCAACTTTTTCTGACAGCTCGGCAATATAAACTGCGCCACCTACCGTCTCAAGTTCTCCTCTCCTCTTCAGCTCCTCTACCACCGTAAGCACGTCCACAGGCTTCTGTTGCATGGCGAGTCCCTGAACTGAACCGTAAATAAGCTGATGAGCAGGGTCATAGAAACTTTCAGGTTTCAATATCTCACTAACTACCGAATAGGCATCCTTTTCGAGCATCAGCGCACCAAGCACTGCCTCTTCTAGTTCTTTGGCCTGTGGAGGCAATTTACCTATATCAGGGGCAACAACTGTTTTTTCTACTACTTTTACAGAGGGTCTTCTTTTTTGTTTTTCCATTTCAACAAATATTTACTTAATGAGTGTAAAGTTAGGGAGTAATTTATTCCTTTGAGAATTTTGTGCTCCATTCTTCCCCAAAAGTTATTAACAAGGTGTGTTGAAAACTTTTCTTCAATACAGTTAAACAAATAAGGCATGCTAAAATAAAATTTACCTGCCAATCATTAAAGCATAGACAAGCACCATTGCAACGGCAACAATTAACCATCGTTTCAATTCTTTCAGGAAAGCATTTAAAAGATTGGCCAAGTTTACGTATCTTTGCCGTTAGGTAACAAAAAAAATCGACAAAGTGCTTTCATATGAAGAGAGACTGCAAATCAGACTACTGATGCAGCAAGAAATTATTCCGGCTATAGGGTGCACAGAACCTATTTCAGTGTCGTTATGTACTGCCAAAGCGACTGAGATTTTAGGTGAAAAGCCAGAGAGAATAGTTGTACATCTAAGTGCGAACGTTTTAAAAAATGCCATGGGCGTCGGCATTCCCGGTACCGGGATGAACGGGCTCCCTATAGCAATAGCTTTGGGTGCGATTCGAGGTAAATCTGCTGATTGTCTGGAACTGCTTAAAGATTTAACACCTGATGAAGTTGAAAGCGGAAAGAGTTATATTAACGAGAAGAGGATAAATGTAAGATTAAAGGAAGATGTCTCCGATAAATTATTCATCGAAGTGCATTGCAGTAGAGGCAACAATTATGCCAAAGCAATCATCAGCGGAAACCACACGGCTTTTTCTTATCTCGAGAAAAACGGAGAAGTACTCCTGGATAAGAAAACAGATGGCCCGGAAGTATCAGATATCGCCGTTCAGCTCTCTTTCAGAAAATTATATGATTATGCAACAGAATCCCCTATTACAGAATTAAACTTTATACTCGATGCAGCTGAGATGAATAAAAGAGCAGCTGAGATTTCTGGTAAAAGGCACTTTGGACACAACGTTTCAAAAAATATTAAGGGAGCAAAAGGGAAAAAAATTTTTGGGGATAATCTGCACAGTAGAATGGTAGCCTCAACTGCAGGAGCCTGCGATGTTAGAATGGCAGGTGCTGCTGTTCCGGTCATGAGCAATAGCGGCAGCGGAAATCAGGGAATTGCAGCAACACTTCCGGTACTGACATATGCCGAGAACGAAAATTGTTCTAAGGAACAGCTTGTCCGGGCACTTATATTAAGTAATCTGTCAATGATTTACATTAAACAGCATCTGGGACGACTATCTGCACTTTGTGGTTGCGTGGTTGCTTCTACCGGTGCCAGTTGCGGAATTACCTACCTCATGGGAGGGAATTATGAACAGGTTACTTATGCTGCGAAAAATATGATAGCCAACATCACCGGCATGATTTGCGATGGTGCCAAACCCAGCTGTGCACTTAAAATTGCGAGCGGTGTCTCTACCGCAACACTTTCCGCATTAATGGCAATTGAAAATGAAGTTGTTACCTCGCAAGAAGGAATAATAGATGACGGGATTGACAAAACAATTAAAAATCTGGCATTGATTGGAACAATTGGAATGACAGAGGCTGACAAGATTGTGCTAGATATACTAACAAGCAAATAGTTTCAAGCTACAATGGTGTACAACCTGTCAACAAAAAATCACATATTCAACTATACCCTCATAGAGTTGATACATGTAAAAAGCTCAACAATCTACAATTTAACCGTAAAACAGTAACTGTTTATTTAATGATGAAAAAAGAGTTTTAACTCAACAAAATTGTTTATAACCGATATTAACCTAAGATATTAAGTTCCGTTTATTAACTTTGCCGATTAAACTCAGAAAAATCATTTTAAATATGAAATCAGTAACCACCCTCTTTGGCTTTCTGTTTCTTTTTACCTCCCTCATATTAGCCCAGGACGAGGTGAAATGGAACTTTTATCTTGAAGATAAAGGAAACGGAGAAATAGATCTGGTTGCCGAAGCAAAAATTAAAAAAGGATGGTATCTTTATGATACAGATATACCGGACGGAGGCCCTACACCCACTCAACTCAGCATCGATAAAATTACTGGAGCGGAGCCTTCGGGTAAATTTCATGCCGATGGTAAGCATGCAACGGTAAAGTACGATGCCATCTTTGGTATGGAAATAGGTAAATTTCAGGATAATGCAAGGTTTGCACAGCGACTGAGAGTAACTGATAAGGACAACTTCTCTATTCAGGGCGATGTCCGTGCTCAGGCGTGTGACGACTCAAGCTGCACTCCTCCCCTACCTCACGATTTTTCGTTTACTTCTGCTCAACTGCCGGTAACATTTACAGAAGCCCGCTCTCCCGTAAAAGAGAACAGTGACGCAACATTTTTTCCGGGATTGTCACCAGTTTTGGTTAATGATGCTCTGAAAGAATCTACGGCTGACACCTTAACGTCAACGAAGTCGGCTGAGATTGATAGTGATATTTTGTGGGCTCCTGTTATTGAAGAGTTACAAAATTTCGGGATGAAGGGCAGCACTGCAGGAATGTCGTTGCTCTGGATATTTTTTGCCGGTTTCATCGGCGGCCTAATTGCTTTGGTTACACCCTGCGTATGGCCAATGATCCCTATGACGGTAAGTTTTTTCCTTAAACGTAATAAAGCAGAGAAGAAAAATGCTATCACCGAAGCAATGGTATATGGAAGCGCCATAATTGTTATATATTTAATCCTGGGACTTCTAATTACCGGAATATTTGGCGCCAGTGCGCTGAATAATCTGGCTACCGGCGCACTGTTCAATCTGATCTTCTTTGCCCTTCTGGTTTTTTTTGCCATCGCCTTTTTTGGCGGCTTTGAGCTGGTGCTGCCATCAAAATGGACAAACAGGATGGATGAAAAAGCAGATAAGACATCAGGTGCTATAAGCATATTCTTCATGGCTTTTACATTGGTATTGGTGTCATTTTCCTGCACAGGGCCCATCATAGGAACGCTACTGGTGGAAGCTGCAGTATCGGGCAGCATACTTGGGCCGGCTATCGGTATGCTTGGATTTGCCATTGCCCTTGCAATTCCTTTTGTGCTTTTTGCCATATTCCCTTCATGGCTGGCCAATATGCCGAAATCAGGAGGTTGGCTCAACTCTGTGAAGGTTGTACTGGGATTCCTTGAGCTGGCACTGGCACTGAAGTTTTTGTCTGTTGCCGACCTGGCTTATGGATGGGGGATTCTCGACCGGGAGGTATTCCTTGTGTTGTGGATTGTAATCTTTTTTATGCTTGGGATCTACCTTCTTGGGAAGATAAGGTTCCCCGGCGACAGTGAACCGCAGCATGTAACCATACCACGACTTTTCCTTTCCATAATATCAATCGCATTTGCCATTTATATGATCCCCGGGTTATGGGGCGCTCCATTAAAGGCTATCAGCGCCTTCTCGCCTCCTTTGTACACCCAGGACTTTAATCTCTACAAAGGGGAGGTACATGCCAAGACTTTGGATTATGAAACCGGCATAAAAATGGCAAAGGAACAGGATAAGCCAGTTCTTATAGATTTTTCCGGTTATGGATGTGTAAATTGCCGCAAAATGGAGGCATCGGTATGGACCGACCCGCGTGTAAAAAATATCCTTGACAATAAATATATACTCATTACTTTAATGGTAGATGATAAAGCCCGCCTTCCGGAAATCATTGAAGTGAATGAAAACGAAAGGAATACGCGACTGAAAACTATTGGCGATAAATGGAGTTACCTGCAGCGGCACAAGTTCGGAGCCAATGCGCAACCATATTATATAGCACTTGATCATGAGGGCAAACCGCTAAGCCCTTCATATGCCTACGATGAAAATGTAGAGAAATATTTAGAATTCTTGCAGACAGGATTGACAAACTTTAAAAAATAGTTTATCTGCATAGGCGCCTCCAAGGCGTCTATGCCGTTTCAATTATGAACAGAAGAGAACAAAAACTGGAGGCATTCGGCCGATTGTTGGATATTATGGATGAGCTTCGCGAAAAATGCCCATGGGACAGGGTACAGACCAATGAAAGCTTACGGGCAAACACAATAGAGGAAACCTATGAACTGGCTGAAGCAATTATCAACAATAATAACAACGAAATAAGAGAGGAGCTTGGCGACCTGCTCCTGCATGTTGTCTTTTACTCTAAGATTGGAGAGGAAAAGAAAGCTTTTGATGTTGCCGATGTTTGTAACGCCATATGCGACAAGTTGGTCTTCCGCCATCCGCACGTTTTCGGAGATAAGAATGCCGATTCTCCCGTCACTGTAGAAAAATCGTGGGAGCAAATAAAACTTAAAGAAAACGGGGGAAACAAAACTGTTCTGGAGGGCGTCCCATCGTCACTTCCTTCATTGGTGAAAGCCTACAGGATACAGGACAAAGCCAGAAACGCCGGATTCGACTGGAACCGGCGCCATGATGTATGGGACAAAGTGAAAGAAGAGATAGGAGAGCTGGAAGTTGAAATCGAAAATATGGACCACGACAGGATGGAAGATGAATTCGGCGACATGCTCTTCAGCATCATCAACGCAGCCCGTTTGTATAAGGTGAATCCCGACAATGCACTGGAACGTACCAATCAAAAATTCATCTACCGGTTTAACTACATGGAGAAGAAGGTGAAGGCATCAGGACGTTCACTCAAGGATATGTCACTTGAAGAGATGGAGTCTATCTGGCAGGAAGCTAAAAGATGAATTACTTGCCAATACGCCAGCGCGAAAGAATAGTTTTTCTTTTCGGAAATATCCCGTTCTGTTTGGTACGTACATCCTCCACCACATAGAATATGTTGTTGTCGAAATCGGTTAGCAACTGCTCCAGATTTTTCATCTCTTTGCGGTCGACAACAGTTTCAATAATATCCACCTCTTTGGTTGAACCCACTCCATGAGTCAACGTTGCTCCAAAGTCGAGCTTATTAAGTGATTGAACCAGTTCTTTGCCATTCTTCTGAGTATAGATACGACATAATACAATACCGTATGCAATTCTGTTCTCAATCAAAATACCTACATAATTCCCCGTCGCATAACCGGCAGCATACGATAAATAAGATACCAGATCGTTTGCACGGGTAAGTATCTGAGAGATTACAACAATCCAGATAAACACTTCAATAAAACCGATGACAGGAGCTATATTTTTTGCACCTTTCGATACAAAGATTATACGCAGTGTGCCCAGTGTCACATCAATAATGCGACCGAAAAAAATGATGACAGGCAATAGCCAGGGATAAACGTCTAAAAAATCGAACATTATATTATATATTTATGATAATCAGGAGAAAGTATTTCAATTGAAAGGGGACATTCCCTTATGCTTTTTTTAAATCAGCAAGTTGTTTCAGATAACTGACAAACTGCTCAATATCCTCATCAGTGGTATCCCATGAACATACAAGTCGCATTTCATTGCGGCTCTCATCCCAGTCGTAGAAAAAGTAGCGCTCCCTGAGCTTGTCTGTTATCTCTTTAGGAAGAATAAAGAACAGGGCATTCGATTGTACCGGTTGTGTAATTTCTATTCCCTCAATTCTGCTCATTTCGCCATGTAGCTTCTGTGCTGCATTATTTGATCTCTTAGCATTATCCAGCCAGATGTTTTCATTCAAATATGGAATAAACTGTGCAGAAATAAATCGCATCTTGGAATAAAGTTGAGTAGTTTGCTTCCGGTAATATTTTAGATTCTCCGCCAACTCTTTACGCAATGGCACCAAGGCTTCACCAAACATCAACCCGTTTTTGGTACCTCCCAAAGTGAAAATATCAACACCGCAATCTACAGTTATCTCCTTAAGTGAAATATTTAACCAGGCACATGCATTGGCAATTCGAGTTCCGTCAACAAAGAGATACATATCATGCCGGTGAGCCAGATCAGCAAGTGCCTTCACTTCCTGCGGTGTATAAGCGGTACCCAGCTCTGTAGTTTGAGAGATAGCTATCACTTTCGGCTGAGAGTGATGTTCAAATCCAAAACCATGCAAATATGGAAGAACCAGGCTGGGGGTCAGCTTGCCGTCAGGCGTTGGAATCTCTTTGAGAGATGCCCCTGTAATCTTAACGGGCGCACCGCATTCGTCCACGGCAATATGGGCAGTCGAAGCACATAGGATAGAATGGAATGGCATTGTACAAGCCTGTAATGCAACAACATTAGCTCCCGTTCCATTAAACACAAAACAGGAAGCCACCTTTTTATCCCCAAGGATAGAGCAGATAATCCTTTCTGCTTCACAAGTCCACTCATCATCGCCATAGGCAATTGCGTGTCCTGTGTTCACATCTGCCAAAGCCTCCATTATTCGCGGATGAACACCTGAATTATTGTCGCTTCCAAAGCTTCTCATAATAGTCTTTCCATTTTTGATCCAAATATTTTTGGATAATTCGTTTAAATAATTTTTATACGAGCCCACTTAAAAGAAGTCGTTTTTCAATAAAACAGCCCTGAATAACTGTCAGTTGAATTTTAAAAACTCTTATTCCTACATTTTTTCAAGTAGGCTCTTATATTATATTTTGAAATGAAAGCGTTTTCATTTACAAAATCATGCGTTTACAATTTATATGTTGTTTACCTCAGGTTTTTTCTCGTTCATCATCGCTATATAACAGATTAGCTTACAATTTATATGTTGTTTACCTCAGGTTGGCAAGCAGGAACTTCCTAATCTCTTCCGGCTTCATTCCTTTACGTTGTGCATAGTCGGCCACCTGCTCTTCCGATATCTCACCTATTGCAAAATATTTCGAGCAGGGATGTGCGAAAAAGAACCCGCTAACCGAAGCATTGGGATACATTACGCCATTCCCGGTGAGAGAGATGCCAATATCAGCTGTTGAAAGCATATCATGCAGCTTAAAATTCACCGTCTGATCAGGTATGGACGGGTACCCCACCGCGGGGCGAATACCATTATACTTACAAGCAAACATCTCCGCGATGGATAGTTCCTCATCAGCTGCATACCCCCAGTAATAGCGTCGTACTTTTGCATGCAACCATTCTGTTGCCGCTTCCGCCAGACGGTCTAACAGCGACTTCATAAGCAGAGAAGAGTACTCATCTCCATCGTCCTTATATCTGAGCAGCAGATCATCAGCACCGCAGCCGGCCGTAACCGCGAAAGCACCAACGTAATCTTTCTTACCCGAACTGTATGGAGCAATAAAATCGCTTAAGCAAAGATACTCATTTTTTTCATTCTTCTTTTGTTGCCGCAGAAATGGGAACTGCACCCCGCCAATATTAATAGTGTCATTTTTGCTGTAAGCTTCATAAATACCAAAAACAGCTCTTATATAATCCACATTATCCGACACAAACCTTTGCAGCATTTCCAGGGCATCGTAATACAGCTTCGCGGCTTCCTGCCCTTTCTCGCGATCATCGTCACGATACGACTCAAGCCACATGGCACGAGCATTAATGCTGTTATTAATTTTGGTTATAGTATGAAATTTTGCCGGCAGATTCCATGCATGAAAGAAAAATTTCCAGTCTATATAGGGAATAACCCATGCAATCTTTATATCATCAAGCTTCACTCGCCCCAAGGTAACCGGGGCAACCGCTTTAAAATTGCTCCAGTCCATAGAACAGGCATTGAGCCTTGCCTCATCAAGAGAGACCAGCTCAGAAACTTTACGGGACTGGTTTTCACGAAGCAATGTATACTCATTGCGTACCTTATGAATATAATCGCTCCTGTTTTCCTCACTCATCAGATTGGCAACTGCCAAAGGGCTCTGCGATGCATCTTTCACGTAAACGACCGCACCCTGTGTATATCTGGGTTCAATCTTGAGTGCCGTGTGAAGCTTAGAGGTGGTAGCTCCTCCTATCAACAGAGGGATGGTAAATCCGGCTTTTTCCATCTCTTCGGCTACAATCGCCATCTCTTCAAGAGAGGGTGTGATCAGTCCGCTTAACCCTACAATATCAGGCTTTTCCTTGATCACTGCCTCAATGATTTTACCGGGAGGGACCATGACGCCCAGGTCGATGATCTCGTAATTGTTGCATGCAAGTACAATAGAGACAATATTTTTACCAATATCATGCACATCTCCTTTTACAGTAGCAAGCATTACAGTACCTGCTTTACGCGCCTTGCCACCGGACGATTTTTCAGCTTCAATGGCTGGTTGCAGGATGGCTACGGCATTTTTCATTGTACGTGCAGCTTTCACCACCTGGGGCAGGAACATTTTACCTTCCCCGAAAAGATCTCCCACACGATTCATACCTGCCATTAGCGGTTTATCAATAATATCCACCGCTCGAGGGTATTTCTTCAGTGCTTCGTCAAGATCCTCTTCCAGATAATCCCCTACTCCTTTTACCAACGCATATTTCAACCGTTCTTCTATCGGTAGGATACGCCACTCCTCTGTTCTTGATTGTTCCGGGTTAAATGTCTTTTCACTCTTTATCTTCTCTGCATAGGCCATTAGCCGGTCAGTGGCATCATCACACCTATTCAGCACCACATCCTCCACCAGCTCTTTTACATCATAAGGAATATCTTCGTAGATAACCGATTGAGAAGGATTCACAATCCCCATATCCAATCCCGCATTGATGGCATGATAAAGAAAAACTGAGTGCATTATCTCCCGTACATTTTCATTGCCACGGAATGAAAATGAGAGATTGCTAACCCCTCCGCTCACTTTGGCATAAGGCAAATTATCTTTAATCCATTTAACAGTATTAATGAAGTCAACCGCGTAGTTCCTGTGTTCATCAATGCCGGTAGCGACAGAAAGGACATTGGGATCGAAGATTATATCTTTTGCATCGAATCCGTGCTCCGTAAGCAATTTGTACGCACGGCTACAAATCCCGATACGTCGTTCAAAGTTATCTGCCTGGCCCGTTTCATCGAAAGCCATCACAACAACTGCCGCACCATATCTCTGCACAAGCCCGGCCTGTCTCAGAAACTCCGCCTCACCATTCTTCAGAGAGATGGAGTTGACAATCGCCTTGCCCTGAATACATTTCAGGCCGGCTTCAAGCACCTCCCATTTTGAAGAGTCAATCATTACAGGTACTCGAGACACATCGGGGTCGGAAGCAAGCATGTTGAGAAAACTCGTCATCTCCTGCACTCCATCAAGCAGTCCATCGTCCATATTGACATCCAGCACCTGTGCTCCATCCTCCACCTGCTTTCGGGCTATATGCAGGGCTTCATCATATTTCTTCTGCTGAATAAGCCTCAGGAATTTTCTTGATCCTGCCACATTGCATCGCTCTCCTATATTCAAAAACCTGATCTGTGGCGACACCTCCAGCATTTCCAAACCCGACAGTTGTAAATATTTCGGCGGGGCCGATTTCCGGTGCGGCACGGCTCCCTCTACCAATTGCACATACTCTGCAATATGAGCGGGAGTGGTACCGCAACATCCACCCACAATATTTACAAGACCCTCATCAATAAACTCTTTAATCTGTGCTGCCATCTTTTCAGGTGTCTCATCATATTCACCTAACTGATTTGGCAGCCCGGCATTGGGATAGGTAGAGATATAACATGGTGCAATACGTCCCAACTCTTTCACATACGGCTTTAGTTCAACTGCACCGAATGAACAGTTCAGGCCTAATGCCAGAGGTTTGGCATGACTCACGGAAGTAACAAAAGCATTCAGTGTTTGGCCTGAGAGGGTACGCCCTGCCTTGTCAGAGAGAGTTGCGGAGAGAATGAGTGGTATTTTCCTGCCTGTCTCAGCAGCAGCCTCTTCGGCAGCAAAGATTGCGGCTTTAGCATTAAGAGTATCAAAAATGGTCTCTATCATCAGCAGATCCACACCTCCCTCAACAAGTGCCAAGATCTGCTCTTTATATGCAGCTTTGAAGCCGTCGAACGTAACAGAGCGATACATTGGGTTCTCCACCTGCGGACTCATTGATGCTGTCTTGTTGGTAGGCCCGATGGAGCCGGCAACAAAACGGGGCTTGTCTGGCGTTTTCAGTGTATATTCATCTGCAGCTTCTCGCGCAAGCCTGGCAGCAGAGAGATTTATTTCGGTAGCCAGGTGGCTCATATGGTAATCGTGCAAAGATATCGCAGTTGCGTTAAACGTATTAGTCTCTATGATATCGGCTCCTGCAGCAAGGTATTCCCTGTGAATCTCGCCAATTATATCGGGACGAGTGATCGAAAGCAGGTCGTTATTGCCTTTAAGCAGCGATTGAGATCCTTTAAAACGTTCACCACGAAAATCTGCTTCAGTTAGTTTGTAGCACTGTATCATTGTACCCATTGCACCATCGAGAATCAGGATGCGATCGGATAATATTTCTTCAATATTCATTGATTTTGTTTATTCTTGTTTTTAATAAACGCAAAATTAATTGTTATCTGCCATCCGGCACATAGAAATCGGCACAAACTGCCTTAAATGTCCAGATCTCTTTGTTAATACCAGATCTCTTTGTTAATAACTGTAATCTGTTGTTCGGCAAAATACAATCATCGCTATAAAACAGCACAACCAAACAGTTGTCAGACTCTTATAGTTTCAAAATTAAACATTAAAACTGATATTCAAACACCTTCAATCTTTATGCCAATATCCCCATACCTTAATTTCATGATAACCCTTCTTATCCATACTACCAGCCAGGCAGCCACAAATCTGACTCCAAGTATCCACCAGATTGAAACACCAAGTGCAACGAACAAAAGATTGTCTTCCAGAACAGAGTGAGATACAGCAAGGTGATAATTCAGCAGGCTTGCATCGGTTCTTGTCACCTTTCCCTCCCTCATCTGATCCATCATCAGCGCCCCGCCATAAGCCAGACCCACTATATAGCCGATAAGCCACAGGAATCCTGTACTCTCCGGCAATCCAAAAAACTTCAATATGGGTGCTATTCCCCTGCTTAGTTTGGGAATAAGTTTATAAGCCTCTAGAATGTTATACAGCAGATTCAACATAAACACTATAGAGGTTATAAGCAGCGCAATACTCATCGAACTCTTCAGCCACGCAAGCAACACATCTGCCACGGAGTTCATGGCTTTTACGCCGACATGTGAGAAAACAGGCATACCCATGTTTTGAGGGAGAATAAGGTTCAGCACCACACCGGTAATTATACTCATTGCAATCCGCAATATTGACATAGACCAGAACGAAGTACCTGTCTTTGCCTGAATAGCACTCTCCACGGGAAGGTTATGAGATATCTGGCACATCAGCGCAAGTATGGTCAGTTCCCTCAGCGTAAGGGGCATTGATGTAATAATTGCCAAAGGGGCATAGAGAGGTAGAAAAATACTTGTAATGAAAACAATGGCCGTACTTCCGGGCAAGCCCATATATACAAAAACCGGGTCAAGAAATTTGGCTAAATAGGCAAGGGCTCCAAAATAGTCCAGGAATCTGACTGCCAAGGATATCGGAAGAATTATTTTAAGCAGCCACAGGGTTGTGTAGCCCGATTTTTTTACAGCAGGGAAAAATATATCGTTTCTAAACTGCATTGATAAATACGAAAATTAAGTAAATAAAAACTCTACAAGTATAAAGCTATGAAATATGGTAATAAGTGATTCTTGTGATGATACACAACTCTCAGTTGTGCGTGCATTAAAACATAAAATTTGTCAGTAAGAGCTTATTACTTTTTAAACATCCTGTCCATATCCCTCTTATCCTCCTTCTCTTTCAGTGACTGCCGTTTGTCGTACTGCCTTTTTCCTCTGGCCACTGCAATCACCAGCTTTGCCAGTCCTTTCTCGTTAATGAACAAACGAACGGGAATAATTGTAAATCCTGTCTCCTTGGTCAACCGTGAAAGTTTTCGCAGCTCGTTCCTGTTAAGCAACAGTTTCCGGTCGCGGCGAGCATTGTGATTATTATAGGTGCCGTAAAAATATTCCGATATATGCATATTACGCACCCATAATTCGCCATTTTGGAACAAACAATAGGTATCCACAAGGCCAGCCTTGCCTAAACGGATCGATTTTATCTCAGTACCTGTAAGTACAATACCTGCAGTGAAAGTCTCAACCAGTTCGTAGTCGAACGTGGCACGCTTGTTCTTTATATTTATTGGAGCTTGCTTCATACGATTATATTATTTTTTACATCAAGGTGAACAGCACTCGCTGCAATAATGTAGCCTTTCCTGGAAACATTTTGCCTGCAAGTTTCATTATTGAGTTCCCTCCGAAAAGTCTCTATTATTAAAATAGGATCAAAATAGCTGTTGATATTCAATACATTACGAATGGTCATTCTTTATATTTTGATTTCAGGAACGGACTCATTATTTTATCAGGAATGAAAAGATAATATTCACAAGTGCAGGCGTCAGCATTACCAGCGCCGATGCCATAACGGTAAAATTTGTACGTTTATCCTCCGGAACTTTAATATAAAGCTGTGCCCCGGTGTTCACAAGATGTATAGTGTAAAATGCAAGTAACCATAAAATGAAAAAACCTGGAAGAAAAGGAATAATGATGTACAGCAGATAAATCACCACTGAAGAATATCCTACAAAAAATTGGAACTCTGCTAAATTTTTTTTCAGCCCAAACCGGGGAGCTGTTTCATTCAGGATATATGACACTACAAAATACCCCCCATACACAGCTACTATGTTAATAATAGTGTTTTTCAACGCATTCTCAAGACCTCCGTTGCGCGTAAACCATAAACCGCCAACAAAAGAGGCAAGTGCAATTATCCCAAAAACAGGGTGCAGGAAGCGGTAGAGGAAGTCATTCTGCGTTCTCTCTTCCCTTTCAATATATTTCCATTCTTCGGGAGACGCAACAATCAACTGCACGATAGTTACAAAAATATCTCTCCACATTACTTTTTGATTTTGGATTGCAAAGGTAACGAATTCCGATTAATATTT
This sequence comes from Proteiniphilum sp. UBA5463, assembly GCF_002427225.1. Lineage (NCBI taxonomy): Bacteria > Pseudomonadati > Bacteroidota > Bacteroidia > Bacteroidales > Dysgonomonadaceae > Proteiniphilum > Proteiniphilum sp. UBA5463. The sequence goes on from NZ_DIQL01000025.1 coordinate 105,757, forward strand.
AGAATGAGAGAGAGATAAAAAAAGCAGCAACTACTTTTTTTCAGAGTAGTTGCTGCTGATTAGACGAGGTTGTTCGGCTTAATCTCCGGCAACTCTCATTTTGTAAACATTTGAATCTACAATGTCGTTGCGGTTCTTCAAATAGTATCTGAACTGAATCTTTATATCTTTAGTATTGGTTTGGCTTGTTCCTTCATACATAGCACGTATAGGTGCCATATTCAAAGCAATGATATCCGAACCTGAAGTTGTTGAAGCGCCTGCTTCAGGTGTTCCGTCTATAACAAGATGAATTTCAATAAATACTTCATCGTCATTAGCTCCTTCCTTGTTAATTTTATAGAACTCCAGTGAGACAGTCTGTCCCTTTTTGTACTCATAGGCATATTGAAACAGCCAGTGATCACCCAGGTATATCTCGTCTGCAGCATAATAAGGAGGGTCTATAGCTAAAAACTTATCAGGTGTTTCCACTACAGGTGGATCGGCCATTATCAGATCTGCACGACTTATCAGCTTTGGATCGCCTGAAATCACCACCTTATCAGCATACTTATCTCCAATTTTTTCTTCTCCATACTCCTCTTCCCAGCTATAGCGAAGAAACTGAAAAGTACCCGGAGTCATCCCCTGCATTTGTGCAGAGGTTATTAAGCGCCCGGTAAGGGTTCTTCCATAAATTTTTGATGATGCGTTATCCATAGCAATATAGGCTACGGAAGCTTCTGAATAGTTACTGTTTCCATCCCCAAGGCAGGAAGTCAACAGAAGAGTCATGCCGATTATGGCAAGAAATAAATTCGTTTTTTTCATTTTCTAATCTTTCAATATTTTGTTAATTCGTATATTAAAACTCATACCTGAGCCCTATGTTCAGATCCATCACGATCTTGCTGTCGGAATAGATAGTCTTGTATTCATTTTTTGCATCGAAATAGTATGCTCCGCCTATTTTTCCATACAGCTTCAGAGAGTTATATATAGGAAATGAAACTCCAACACCGGCGTTGACCGAGATCTGTGGATTGTGTTGTGAAATTTTCTTAACCTCTTTCTCTTGAGATGAACTGTTGAGATCCAACGCCTGCCCCTCTCCTGTTCTCCGGAATTCACCATATATATCTTTCTCTATTATGCCGCCTACAGAGGCATAAACATCTAACTTACTTAAAGAGAAAAGATTGTAATTCACGTTTAAAGGTATCCCCAGATAGTGAAGGCGCTGCGTTTCATGTACCTGAAAATTTGAGTTTTTATTTCGTGTTTTGGAGTAAAGAGAGGTATATATCAGGCCGGTCTCAATAGATAGATTATCTAACAAGGATTTAGATACCGTAATACCAAACGATACCGGCTGGTCGTGCTCCATTTCCGAAATATTATCGGCAGTATTGTTTGCCTGCAATAACATCTTATTGGGTTCGCCGGAATATTGGCTTTCAGGGGCTACGGCCGCACTTCGCAGGGTCATGGGCGAATTCACCGTTTGATGAAAAGAGGTTAACCCGCCCCTTCCGCTAAGTGTCAGCACAATATTTCCATTATCATTGTGAGATGACACATTTTCTGCAAACAACCCTTTTTGTCCTTCCACCACAATAAGCTCATCAACCAACAACCTTTTTCTCTGATTTTCCTCTGATTGACGCAATACCCGCAATGCGTCTGAGTCAGGCACTCTTGCCATGCCGCTGCGGGTTGAACTCTCACGGCGCAGCATGGACTCAATAATCCCTGATGGATCGGATGGGCGAACGGGGTTAATTCCCTTTCTTATTGCTGAACCCGATACATACTGCTTCACTTTGCCAGGGTGAGTAACAATAGCCTGTTTCAATGTTTCGGGCTGTTTTTTAATTTCTGCACCGCTACCGGGTTTTATATCTATTTCCGGAGTTGTTAAAGCAGATTCCGAAATAAGGGAATTACTTTGATCAACCTGGTTCCGGAAGAAAAGCACAGTACCTATCAACAAAACAAGGACAGCAGCAGCAGTGCAGGTGTACCATCTGCGCCGTACTGCAACCCTGGCTGCAGCATCAATCTTCAGCGATTGTTCCAGCATGCTCCATCCATCATCAGGGACTGATGCCCGGAAATCACTGAATTTCGACTGAAACTCCCTTCTAATATCGTTATCTGAATTCATTTATAGTTACTGTTGCTTTTTTAATATGGCTGAAATCTTCTTCTGTAATATGCTCTTTGCCCTAAATAATTGTGACCGTGACGCTGCCTCTTTTATGCCCAGCATGCGGGCGATCTCTTTATGTGACAACTCCTCAAAAATATACAGGTTAAAGACTGTTCTATATCCGGCAGGAAGATCCCTTATCATCTCCAGAACCTTCTCACGTGGAATATTTCCTATATCAAGAATATCATCCTCCGGCATGTTGGCTTCTCCACCATGTATATATCGATATTCTTCCATAAACCGGTATTTTTGCTTCTCTTTCCTGTAGTTTTCCAACGCCAGATTTACAAAAATCCGCCTCATCCAGCCTTCAAAAGAACCCCTGCCCGAATATGAGCATATCTGCGTAAAGACCCGGATGAATCCATCATGCAAGAGATCGCGGGCTGTTTCCTCATCGCCGCTGTAACGCATACATACCGCCATCATTATAGGTGCATATTGCTCATACAACATTTTTTGAGCATTACGATCCTGTTTCTTACATGCAATTATCAGTTGCGAATCATCCATCATTATCGCAGTTCATTAAATAGATGAGAAAAAAGAAAAAACGCTGCACTGACAGCCCTGTTTTTACCTCTATTTAGCTTTTTTTAAGTAATTATTTACCCCACTTATGATTAAAATTATTTTTAATCATCAAAATTAGTACCACGCCAAGGAAATACCAAGTGAAATTAATTAAGAATATGTAATTTTAAATTGTAGAGTAACTCTTTTTTCTTTATTTTTGTCCTGTTAATCAACTAAAAATTATTTCTATGAAGGATTTTCTAAAAATCATGCTCGCGTCTGCTTTGGGATTTATCATCGCAAACGTAATCTTTTCTTTGATTGCAATGATCTTCTTTTTCGGAGCAATGGGATCAGTTATTGATTCTATATCTTCGGAAAAATTCTCTCTTCAGGATAATTCGGTTTTAAACCTGCGATTAAGCGGCCCTATAAATGAACGTACCCCCGAGCAGGACCCGTTCACATCGATGATCAGTCGCGACGAAACCCAGCCAATTGGCCTGAACGACATTGTAAGTGCTATCCGAAAGGCCAAAAGCAGCGATAAGATCAAAGGCATCTACCTGGATTCGCGCATGATGTCGGCCTCCATGGCTACACTGGCCGAAATCCGTCAGGAACTGCTTGATTTCAAGGAGAGCGGCAAATTTATCGTTTCATACGCCGACATATATACACAGAGTGGTTATTACCTTGCCTCCGTAGCCGATAAAGTAGCAATCAATCCCAAAGGGATGCTCGACCTGCACGGGCTGGCCGCCACACCCATCTTCTTCAAGGATGCCCTTGACAAGCTGGGAATAGAGATACAGATCTTTAAGGTCGGCACCTATAAATCGGCCGTGGAGCCGTACACACAAAACGAGATGAGCGAAGCAAACAGAGAACAGCTGACCTCCATTCTGAATGACGCCTGGAGTTTCCTTAAAAACGATTTTGCCGAGTCGCGTTCACTCACTCCTGCCGGTATAGATTCTCTTGCCAACTTGCTGCCGTTGATCCGGGAAACCGATTTTCTACTTTCTTCCAATCTTGTAGATACGCTTCTTTATGAAACAGAGATGAAGGATTATCTTCGCTCGTTACTGAATATCGAAAAAAACAAAAAAATTCCATCGGCAACGGTAGCAAACATGAAATCGGTAAAAACTAAAACAGTCAAGAAAACCGATAATACAATTGCTATCCTCTATGCAGTTGGAGAAATCATTTCCGGTAACGGCTCATCCGGTATCCAGGATAAATATATTGTGGATCAGATTGAAAAACTGAGGATGGATGAAGAAATAAAGGCAGTGGTATTCCGCATAAATTCAGGTGGAGGGAGTGCCTATGCTTCAGAGCAGATCTGGAAAGCGATCAACGACCTGAAGTCAGAAAAGCCGGTAGTAGTTTCCATGGGCGACATGGCTGCCTCCGGAGGGTATTATATCGCCTGCAACGCCGACAAAATAGTTGCCCAGCCTACAACCCTAACCGGATCGATAGGGATATTCGGCACCATACCTAATTTAGAAGGTACATCCAAAAAAATAGGAGTAAATATCGATGAAGTAAAAACAAACGAGTTTTCAGATTTCGGGAATATTTCACGTCCTTTAAATGATAAAGAGAAACAGATGTTTCAGACAATGATAGAGCGGGGGTATGACCTCTTTCTAACGCGTTGTGCCGAAGGGCGTGATATACCAAAAGACTCAATGGCTCTCTACGCCGAAGGACGTGTATGGACAGGAAATCAGGCAAGACAAATTGGTCTTGTTGATGAATTGGGTGGTATTGAGAAAGCGATTGAAATTGCTGCCGATCTGGCTAACCTGGGAAAAAGCTATGTAGTTTTTGAATATCCCAGGCTACGATCAAGATTCGATGAGTTGTTGAACCCTTCAAAAGAGGATTTGGCCGCCAAAACTCTTAAAGAGTATCTTGGCTCAAGTTACGATCTGTTCATGCTCCTGAAAAATATTAAAGAACAGGATTACCTACAGGCCAGAATTCCTTTTGATCCGAACATTAAATAAAATGGGCAAACCTTCCGTCGAATTCCGTCGATCACTGCTGCCGTTATCATGGCTGTACAAAGTTGGGGTGAACTTTCGGAATGCACTTTTCGACAGAAAAATACTCAAACAAAAGAGTTTCAATATTCCTGTTATCTGCGTAGGTAATATCACTGCAGGAGGTACAGGAAAGACCCCGCATATTGAATATCTCATAAAATTGCTCTCCCCCGGGTATAAGGTCGCCGTTCTGAGCAGGGGATACAAACGTAGTAGCAAGGGTTTTATGATTGTTAATACCGATTCAAAAGCGAACGAAGCGGGTGATGAACCTTTACAAATAAAGCTGAAGTTTCCAGATACGCTCGTCGTGGTTGACAAAAACAGGGTAAACGCAATTGAAAAGATACTTAGCATTGATAAAAAAGAGAGGCCAGATGTGATTTTGCTCGATGATGGATTTCAGCACCGGTATGTACAGCCCTCGCTATCCATTCTTCTGGTAGACAGCAACCGTCCTGTGTTCGAAGACCGACTGCTTCCTGCGGGGATGCTTCGCGAGCCGTTGAAAGGGAAAGACAGGGCATCTATCGTACTGGTTACCAAATGCAATCCTGACATGCAGCCAATCGACTTCAGGATTTACACGAACGGGTTGAACCTGTACCCTTACCAGAAGTTGTTTTTCACATCACTCGATTATGGCACAGTCAGGCCCGTCTTCTCCGAAATCAGGGAAGACCGTTATCTATTGGACGATCTACGAAAGAAGCACGTGTTTCTTGTTACCGGTATTGCTTCACCTCAACCGCTGGTAGAGAAGCTTGAGCATAAGACATACAATCTCTATACGCGTTTTTTCCCCGATCACCATTTTTTCAATGATGCTGATGTGCAATCCATTCGTGAGCAGGTTGAATCATTGGAAGATGATAACAAGATCATTCTCACAACGGAAAAAGATGCCGTACGTTTCAGGGCGTTGCCTTTTCTGGATGAGGAGATAAAAAAAATACTCTATTACATTCCCGTTCGCATAACATTTATAGATGAGAAAGAAAAAGAATCATTTAATAAGAAAATATTAGAACATGTTAGAAGCTATCAAACAAACAGCAGATTATCTGAAGAGTAGAATTGAAGAGATTCCAAACACAGCCATTATTCTGGGTACGGGCCTGGGGGAACTGGTGCATGAGATTGAAGATAAAAATGAAATTTCCTACACCGAAATACCAAATTTCCCGATTTCCACGGTTGAAGGGCACAGCGGGAAACTGATTATAGGCAAGCTTGGCGGCAGAAAGGTGCTGGCCATGCAGGGGCGCTTCCACTACTATGAAGGGTACGATATGAAACAGGTTACTTTTCCTGTTCGCGTCTTCCAGTCCCTGGGTATAGAGTACCTATTTGTTTCCAATGCAGCCGGAGGGATGAACCCCAGTTTCGACATAGGCGATATCATGCTGATTGAAGACCATATAAACATGTTTCCCGAACACCCCCTTCATGGTAAAAACTTCAATGAGCTGGGTACACGCTTCCCAGATATGAGTGAAGCTTACAACAAAGAGTTGCGTCTGATGGCAATGGAGATAGCCAGGGAGAAAAACATCAAACTGCAGCACGGTGTCTACGTCGGTGTGCAGGGACCTACCTTTGAAACACCGGCCGAGTATAATTTTTTCCGCGTAATCGGTGGAGATGCAGTTGGAATGTCAACCGTTCCCGAAGTTATCGTTGCCAACCACGCGAGAATTAAAGTGCTTGCGTTTTCCATTATCACTGACCTGGGCGTAATAGGCAAGATTGTAGAGGTTTCTCACGAGGATGTGCAGGAGGCCGCCAAAATTGCCCAGCCAAAGATGGCGGAGATTATGCGTACCATAATCCAAAGGATCTGATGAGCCGCACAGAAATAGCCAACTTAGGCGAGTTTGGCTTAATAAATCACCTGACCAAAGACATCATCCCCAAGCAGGAAACAACCATCAAAGGGATTGGCGATGATGCGGCAATATTGGATTATAGGGGGAGAAACATACTGGTGACCACCGACCTGCTTCTGGAAGGTATACATTTCGACCTCATCTATTTTCCATTAAAGCATCTTGGATACAAAGCAGCGGTGGTCAACTTTTCCGATATATACGCAATGAACGGGATACCACGGCAGCTAACGGTATCTCTGGGTATTTCCAAGCGATTCTCGGTAGAAGACCTCGAAAACTTTTACAGTGGATTAAAGCTTGCCTGTGAAATATATGGAGTGGATATAGTGGGAGGTGATACCTCTTCCTCGCTTACCGGATTAACAATCAGCATCACATGCATTGGCTCGGCAGACAAAGAAAAAATAACCTTCAGAAATGGCGCCAAAGAGACAGACCTTATTTATGTTTCGGGCGACCTGGGAGCCTCTTATATGGGCTTGCAGCTTTTGGAAAGAGAAAAAGCAGTGTTCGACGGAAGCGGCGATTTTCAACCCGATTTTGCAGGAAAAGAATACCTGCTGGAACGCCAGCTCAAGCCGGAAGCTAGAAAAGATATCGTAGCACTGCTTGCAGAGAACGGAATTGTTCCTACCTCAATGATAGATATCTCGGACGGATTATCGTCTGACCTTCTACATATCTGCAACCAGAGTAATGCCGGTTGTCAAATTTTCGAAGAACGGCTTCCTATCGACTATCAGACAGCTATGATGGCCGGGACCTTTAACATGAACGTAACGACAGTGGCTCTAAGTGGAGGAGAAGATTATGAGCTTTTGTTCACAGTTCCATTGCATCTGCACGACAAGATGAGTACCATGCAGGGAGTTCATCTAATAGGGCATATCACCAAAGCCGAAAAGGGATGTTATCTAGTCACACGCGATGGACAGGAGATGCAGCTAAATGCTCAAGGATGGGATCCGCTGACAGTAGAGTAGATTTTTTTGACTTTTTTATTTACAAATTTTGTAAATCTCAAAAATGCGCTTATCTTTGCACTCGCAATTTGAGCAATGTTGGTGCCATAGCTCAGTCGGTAGAGCAAAGGACTGAAAATCCTTGTGTCCCCGGTTCGATTCCTGGTGGCACCAC
>NZ_DIQL01000025.1:113652-124877 GCF_002427225.1 Proteiniphilum sp. UBA5463
CTGGTGGCACCACTTCATAAAATTATTAAACGCTGTAGTTACACAACTTACAGCGTTTTTTGTTTGCCTTAGGTCAAACATATATAAAACATTTTAAATTCATATACTCCCATATATCTATCAACTATACTGGTAATTTGAAATTATTCTGTAACTTTATCATAACATTTAAAGAAAAGTTCGGGATACACTGATTATACTTATACTTTATCATTATATTAGCGGAAAATTCGACACTTATGTTTGAAGCTGCATTTTGGGGGTTTGTCTCAGGTTCGGCCATTCTCATAGGAGCATTTTTAGGCCTTTACTTGAAAATAGGGGATAAAGTAACCGCTACTGTAATGGCTTTTGGAGCGGGAGTTTTAATATCAGCACTCTCCATCGACTTAATGGCAGAAGCTTTTGAAAAGGCACACGATCCCTTAACAGTAGGGTTGAGCTTTCTGGCAGGAGCAATTATGTTTGTTGGCGGAGACTATCTGATAGATTCCAGGGGCGGTCATTTTCGGAAACATGTTCATGGCATCTCGGAGCAAAAGAAAAAGGAAGAAGCAGGTAACAACTCAGGTTCAGCAATTTTATTAGGCACTTTCCTTGATGGTATCCCTGAGTCTTTCGTTGTCGGAGCATCAATCGCCGCAGGTGGTGCTACAGGCATTGTATTTATTATGGCTGTGTTTTTAAGTAACCTTCCGGAGGGAATGTCAGGTTCTTTGGGCATGAAAATGGCCGGTATGTCTAACAGGCAGATAATGGCTTTATGGACAGCAACAGTAATTATCACCGTTATAGCTTCTGTCTGTGGTTATATTTTCCTTGGTAGTTCACCCGGCTCCCTTCATGCAGCAACAATGGCATTTGCATCAGGTGCAATTCTGGCTATGCTCTGCGACACAATGATTCCTGAAGCATTCAGGTATGGCGGACGTGCAGTAGCATTGGTGACGGTGGTGGGATTTATGACAGCGTTCTTTCTTAGCAAATTGTTTTGATGAGGGTTGCAAATATAAAAATATTATACCAAAAAAAGACTCTTCATATGTGGCAACTAAAAATATCACAAATCAATTACTATCTTTGTCAATTAATTCTTTTTCGTAATGAATTGTTTTTTTATAAACAGCAACAGTCAACGCGCCTGAAACATAAATAGTGGCTAATATATGAATGATCTGGAGAAATTCTTTTATAACAACAACGATAAATTAATTGACAAGTGGAACCATTATTTTGATATTTATGATTTATATTTTAATAAATATCGGGGCAAAGAAATAGTAATACTTGAAATCGGCGTTTTCCAGGGGGGAAGCCTTCAAATGTGGAAGAAGTATTTCGGCCAAAATGCCAAAATATATGGTGTAGATATTAATCCTAACTGCAAAAACCTGGAGGAGGGAAATATCGAGATCTTCATAGGCTCTCAATCCGACCGGACATTCCTTCGTAAAATTAAAGAGCAGATACCACCAATTGATATTCTTATTGACGATGGCGGGCACACAATGACTCAACAAATTGTCACCTTTGAAGAACTTTTTGGACACATAAAAGAAACCGGTATATATTTATGCGAGGATACACATACATCATATCAAATAATGTATGGTGGGGGTTATAAAAGAAGAGGAACATTTATTGAATATAGTAAAAACCTTATTGACTTTTTAAATGCCTTCTATTCGGAACAATCATCATTGAAAGTTAATAATTTTACCATAAGTGTTAAAGCCATACATTTTTATGACAGCATTGTGATAATTGAAAAAGAACAACGGAGTAAGCCAAAAAGGCTTACAACAGGGAAGGCAACAGTTTCTAATTATTACCAGGAACCTTCAGGATTAAAAAAAACAAAATGGGAAATTAAAAAATCAATATTAAAGATAATAAATAAATTCTTGAGATATTTCAGGCTTAAAAGTTTTATTTGGAAATAGAAACATTCGAGTCCCCTCCGATAAGTCTTTTTTCTTGAAAATTCCACAAGATGAACATTGATTTTCAATATGTTGCAAACCAATAAAATTGGGTCTTGAGGTTTTCGGAGAGGACTCAACATTTTAATTACACTTTTGAGGGGATGCTGTTTTTAAAACATGTTTTGAAGTGCAACCCGATTTAGAATTGTAATCTTCCTCCTGTCAACCTCAATAATCCCCTCTTCTGCCATCTCCATCATCACCTTCACCAGCGCGGGACGGGAAACACTGAACAGCCGGGCAATACTCTCTTTTGTTGTTTTCAACTGGAAGCTCTTTTCCCCTTCCGACTCTTTCAGCAGGTAATAGGCCAGTTTTGCCCTTATTGTTCGTAATGAGACAAGTCGCAGCTTATCTGAAAGAAAGGATACCCTATTGGATATATATGCCAGGAAAGCAATCATAAACTCATCGTACTTTTTCAACAGAAGGGATAGATTCTCCTTAGGTATCACAACAAACGTACAGGCAGTTCTGCAAATAGCAGAGACCGGGGAACGGTTATCGGCTGAAAACAAAAAACCGGTTGCCATGGGATTGGGAGCCTTGATATACTCTACCTTCATAAAATCTCCCTTATCATCTGCCATCTCGGTAACTGCCTCCCCTTTTATTAATATATAGAGTGATTGATAACGTGCCCCCTGGGTGACAATCACATCTCCTTTTTCAAATTTCCTTACAGAGAAGTGAATATCACGCATAAACTCGTCCCGCTGATCTTCAGGAACAGAGCTGCAAAGGGGACATTGAAAAATCATACCTGAATAGCCGGCATCAACAAATAAGTTGTCCATATCACCTTCAATTTAAGAAACTAAATTAGTTTATTTTTCGCAAACGTCATAATTATTACAGTTTTTTCAAGATTTTGTGCTTTACTTTGTTAATAATAAAAAGCTTAAAGTTTGCGACCATGAACAGACTGCGAAACTTCCGGAATAAAATTAAGCCTCGCGGGGGTTGGAGATATCCCGCAATCATCATCAGCGGGGCTTTCGTGGGGCTTTTTGCTTATACTTTTTTTGCATCAAGGGCTTACAGCTATCTATCCAACGACCCTGCGACCTGCGTTAACTGCCACATTATGGGCCCGTACTATGCAACCTGGATGCATAGTTCTCACGGCAGGAACACTACATGCAACGACTGTCACGTTCCGCAGGACAGTAAAGTAAAGGGATATTATTTTAAAGCAGTGGACGGATTACGCCATTCTGCCATATTCACCATCCGTGGAGAAAATCAGGCTATCCAAGCTATAGAAGCAAGCTCTCAGGTGATAATGGATAATTGTATTCGTTGCCATACTCAGCTCAACACCGAGTTTGTAAAAATCGGACGAATGGATTTCAAGGAGGTGAAGAATATGGGAGGTAACGCTTGCTGGGATTGCCACAGGAATGTACCGCACACCCTAAGCAGGTCGCTTTCATCAACACCTAATGCACGAGTACCTATGCCTGAAAGCAATGTTCCGGAATGGCTTCACAACATGGTGAAGAGATCAGAAATGAATAATACCAACCGTTGACAGATGCGGTATGCGGAAGACTAAGAGCTGTTGGCAGCTTACTGAAAGAAGCTGAGAATTGGTGATTGAAGCAGGACAGAAAGACTATGATGGCTACCCGAGGGCGGTTGGGCGATAAGAGTTGGCAAGGGACGGTTGAAAACTAAAAAACTGAAAACTAAGCATAAAACAGAGTTACTATGAACAGTAAAAGGCACAGTGACAGGATGAAGCCCTGGGTTGGGTGGCTTCTTTTTTTCGTTACGATGGGAATGGTATTCCTTTTGGGAATGCTGGCAGCTTCAATCACACAAAGAAGAGCCGAGATAGCTAGCGTGATGAACAACAGGAAAGTAGAAATAACTGGTATAGAGCCAAGAAGTGAGCTTTTTGCCGTTAACTATCCACACGAATACGAGACATGGAGCAGAACAGCCGATACCACTTTCCAGAGTGAATTTAACGGGAGCAAAGCAGTGGATGTACTTGCTGAACGTCCCGAGATGGTTATCCTTTGGGCCGGCTATGCTTTTTCAAAAGATTACAATACTCCCAGGGGGCATATGCATGCAGTGGAGGATGTGCATCATACATTGCGTACCGGAGCCCCAATGACTCCGGAAGAAGGGCCGCAGCCGGCAACCTGTTGGACATGTAAAAGTCCCGATGTACCCCGGCTGATGGAGTCTGAAGGCATCGCCGAATTCTATAACAAGACATGGGCCCACTGGGGGCAAGAGGTGGTAAACCCGATTGGTTGTGCAGACTGTCATAACGCAGAAACCATGGATTTGAAAATCAGCCGGCCCGGATTGATTGAAGGATTCGAAAATATGGGGCTGGATATTAAAGAAGCTACTCATCAGGAAATGCGTTCGCTGGCTTGTGCACAATGCCATGTAGAATACTACTTCACACCCGTGGGAAAATATCTGATCTTCCCATGGCACAATGGAACTACCATGGAGGGTGCAGAACAGTATTACGACAGCATAGGGTTTGCAGATTATACACACGCACTGAGCAAAGCACCAATCATAAAAGCGCAACACCCCGATTACGAGATATTCAAGACAGGTATCCATGCACAGCGAGGGGTCTCCTGTGCCGACTGCCATATGCCTTATATTTCAGAAGGCGGTATAAAATACAGCAGTCACCATGTGAGAAGCCCGCTGGCAAGCATGAATAACACCTGTCAGGTGTGCCATAGAGAGACGGAAGAGGACCTTCGCGATGCAGTGTATGAACGCCAGCGCAGTGCAAACCAGATTCGCGATCTGGTAGAGAAAGAGCTCGCTACCGCACATTTGGAGGCTCAGTACGCGTGGAACAAAGGGGCAACCGCGACACAGATGAAAAATGTACTGCAGCTTCTCCGACAGTCGCAATGGCGCTGGGATTACGCTGTTGCTTCACACGGTGGGGCCTTTCACTCTCCGGTTGAATATCAGCGTATTCTTTCATTAAGCCTTGACAGGGCTCACAAAGCCAGGTTTGAAACGGCAAAAGTACTTGCACAACTTGGATTTACCGGAGATGTTCCTCTACCCGATATTTCCACGAAAGAAAAAGCACAGGCTTATATCGGCCTTGATATGCAGAAAGAGAAAACCGATAAAAAAATATTTCAGGAGGTTATTATCCCTCAATGGCTTAAAATAGCCAGAGAGAACGACCGGCTGGCAAGCTTGAATTAAAAAGATAGATGAAAAATTCTTCACGAAATATCTGGGAGCAACCATGGGGATATACAGAAGGTTTTATACTTACCGCCGGTATCCTGCTCACGGGATTCTTTCTGCAGTTGGCCGTTGGAAATATTGAGATTTCCCTTTTCGCCGCACCTGTAAATTATATCACTGGTGCACTGTTTATCACGGGGATTATTCTTTTACATCTTCTGTCCGGGAAAAGCCGTGTAACAAGGTGGTTGTCGGGAATATATGCAGCCATTCCTGCAGTTAGTGCTCTGCTCCTCCTCTGTATAATTCTGGGATTACTCCCTCAACTCCCAAAAGAGATAGCCGGCAATGAGCTGCCACCTGGCATATTCAAACCGCTGGGCTGGTACCAGATGACTACTTCATGGCCATTTATACTGCTGTGCTTTTATTTGTTAATGATCTTGGGACTGGCTATACTCAAAAGGACAAGGAGGAAACAGTCGTTACGCGATATCGGGTTCTATCTGAATCATATCGGCCTTTTTGTCGCCCTGCTGGGAGGAATACTCGGCAGTGCAGATATGGAGCGACTCATCATGAGTGTAAATGAGGGGCAAGTGGAGTGGCGTGCGACAGACAGACAAGGGACAATAAAAGAGCTAACTATTGCTATCCAATTGGATTCATTCATTATTGAAGAGTATGAACCTAAGCTGGTGATTATTGATAATGAAACAGGAATTGTGTTACCTCTATCACGACCCGAAAGTTACATGTTTGAAGGAGCAGGAAAGACTGCCCTGCTGGCTGGAGCTACAATTGAGATTATTGAATATCTGCCTCATGCAGCCATCTTCAGGGATTCTGCTTTTTTGAATGTGGTACCAATGATGATGGAGGGAGCAGCCATCGCCATGAAGATAAGGGTGGACAAAGCAGGACTACCTTGTCCTGTGGAGGGATGGGTCAGCAACGGCAGTTATCTTTTTCCGCCTAACCAGTTGCAGATCGATGAGCATACCAGTGTAGCCATGCCGCTGCAGGAGGTTAAGAAATACAGATCGCATGTAACCGTCTATACTGAAGCAGGGCATACGCAAAAAATTGTCATTGAAGTAAACAAGCCATTATCAATAGGAGACTGGACAATTTATCAATACAGCTACGATGATTCAAAAGGAAAATACTCAGACACACCGATTTTTGAACTCGTGCGTGATCCGTGGCTGAAAGTGGTTTACAGCGGCATCTTCATGCTTATTGCAGGAGCCATCTTTATTTTTATTGCCGGACCTGAAAAAAGTATATCATGACCTGGAGTTCATTTATTTATTTTGCATTTGGTGCAGTACTCCTTTGGAGTTTTGGAGCAATTCTTGCGTACAAAAACAGAAACAAGGCAATGCCGTCAATGTTTACAGCGGCTGGACTTATGCTCTTTTTCATTTTTATATCGGGCCTCTGGATATCTTTGGAGAGACCGCCCCTGCGTACCATGGGCGAGACACGCCTTTGGTATTCGTTTTTCCTGCCTGTTGCGGGGCTGCTTACCTATATAAGGTGGAACTACAGATGGATACTTTCATTCACCACTCTGCTCTCCTCGGTTTTTATAATTATAAATATCGCGAGCCCGGATATCCATAACAAAGTGCTCATGCCGGCACTGCAGAGCCCCTGGTTCGCCCCGCACGTTATTATCTACATGTTTTCCTATGCCATTGTGGGCGCCGCAACACTAGTAGCCATATACTATCTTGCCAGGGAGAATAAAATCGTCTGCAAAGCCCACATCATGAATATGACAGACAATATGGTGTATGCCGGTGTTGCCTGCATTACACTGGGCATGCTTATGGGAGCTATCTGGGCTAAAGATGCATGGGGACATTACTGGAGCTGGGATCCAAAAGAGACATGGGCTGCAGCCACCTGGCTGGGGTACCTGATCTATATCCATTACCGCCTTAAAAGAAACTCTTCAAACAGAATCTCCATGATCATTCTGGTAGTTGCTTTTATATTGTTGCAAATATGTTGGTATGGATTGAACTACCTCCCCCCGGCAAAGCAAAGTATCCACACCTACTCTTCACAATGAGTGAATCGTTTACAGCATCCAATACCCGAAAACAATATATCTTAATGGTTGTCAGTACAAAATTACAATTGAACTTTCGCATGTGTTATGATAAGAGCTAAATCATTCAACTGACAACGTTTTGCGACCCGTTTTATCGCAGAAGCGCTCCACAAAAGATTGATATATCATATATTTAACTTTATACAATAGTAACTATCACATTAGGAACTTGATTAAATAAGATTTTTTCCGTATAAAAATCTTTTGTTCAACAAAATTGAAAAAACAACTACAAAATGATTAATTTTGTAGCTTCATCAAAATAATAATGTGTAGGTATGTCAAGATTACGATTTAAAGCGGTAGAAGCAGCATCAAAAAGAATTCCTGTAGAAGTTTCAGTTCCTGATCAGTTACCCTCCGAATATTTTGGTAAATATGTGTTCAATAGAACACAAATGTCAAAATATCTTTCAAAGGAAACTATGAATACCGTACTTGAGGCAATAGACCGCGGGACCACCCTGCATCGTGAGATCGCCGACCATGTGGCGGCAGGCATGAAGATGTGGGCAATGGAAATGGGTGCTACACATTATACTCACTGGTTTCAACCGCTCACCGAGGGAACTGCAGAAAAGCATGACTCGTTTATCGATTATGTGAATGGGCCGGGGGGGGGTATCATTGAACGCTTCTCCGGAAAATTGCTGGCTCAGCAGGAACCTGATGCATCTAGTTTTCCAAGTGGCGGCATACGAAATACTTTTGAAGCGAGAGGATATACAGCATGGGACCCCTCCTCCCCCGCTTTTATCATAGATGATACACTTTGCATCCCAACCGTTTTTATCTCCTACACAGGGGAAGCACTTGACTACAAAACACCGCTGTTGAAATCACTTACTGCAGTGGATAAAGCAGCGGTTGAGGTTTGCAGGCTTTTTCACACGGATGTAAGGAAGGTGTACTCATTTCTTGGCTGGGAGCAGGAGTATTTTCTTGTTGACCAGGCACTATATGCTGCACGCCCCGATCTGAGCCTTACAGACCGTACACTTATGGGGCACGAGAGCGCCAAAAACCAGCAGCTTGAAGATCACTATTTTGGTGCCATACCCCCCAGGGTAGCCTCATTTATGCGTGAGGTGGAGTTTGAAGCATATAAATATGGCATTCCTTTGAAAACACGCCATAATGAAGTAGCGCCTAATCAATTTGAACTCGCGCCTATCTACTGTGAAACAAATCTGGCAGTAGATCAAAATCTGCTTGTGATGTCACTCATGCGACGGATTGCTGCCAGGCACCATTTTAAACTGTTACTCCACGAAAAGCCATTTGCAGGAGTAAACGGTTCAGGCAAGCACAACAACTGGTCGCTTTGTACCGATACAGGCATAGGGCTTTTCACACCCGGCAAGAGTGCCAATGAAAACCTCTTGTTTGTCACATTCCTGGTAAACACCCTTATGGCAGTACACAAACACAATGGGCTGCTTAAAGCCTCAATCATGTCGGCCAACAATGCACACAGGCTTGGAGCCAACGAAGCGCCCCCAGCTATCATATCCGTATTTCTAGGAAAGCAGATATCCGGTGTGCTGGATAAGATTGAGCAAAGTTCGGAAGATGATGATATCACCGTTGACGAATTGAAAAAGATGCAGCTTGGTGTAGCACATATTCCCGAGGTACTGATCGACAATACCGACAGAAACCGCACATCTCCCTTCGCTTTTACCGGCAATCGCTTTGAATTCAGGGCAGTAGGTTCATCTGCTAACTGTTCATCTGCCATGATCGCTTTGAATTCAGCTGTTGCTGCCCAGTTGATCAATTTCAAAAAAGAGATTGACCGAAAAATGAAAAAAGGAATAAAGAAAGAGGAGGCTATATTCGATACTCTCCGACTTTATATCAAAGAATCCAAACCAATCCGCTTCGAAGGTAACGGTTACAGCGACGAATGGAGAGAGGAAGCCAAAAGAAGAGGGATAGACTGCGAAACAAGCGTTCCCCTTATATATGACGTGTATACCTCGAAAGAATCGGTAGAGATGTTCGAAAGCATAGGCGTACTGAACGAAAAGGAACTACATGCCCGCAACGAGGTGAAGTGGGAAACCTATACCAAAAAGGTACAGATAGAAGCACGTGTGCTTGGCGACCTCTGCATGAACCATATCATACCTGTTGCTACCGAATACCAATCGATGTTGCTGGATAACATATATAAAATGCATGCCGTTTTCGACAAAGAGAAAGCGGACAGGCTATCAAAAGAAGACGCTGCCCTTATCGAGGAGATTGCAGACCATATATCAGCAATTAAAACCAACGTGGATGATATGGTGGACGCCCGCAAGGCGGCCAACAAGCTGGAAGAGGCCCGTGACAAGGCCCTGGCCTACCACGACACGGTAGAAGTCTTCTTCAACGTTATCCGTTATCACGTGGACAAGCTGGAACTGATAGTTGACAATCAGATGTGGACCCTGCCGAAGTACAGAGAGCTGCTGTTCATAAGCTAACAGTCTCCAGCGATTTTGCAAAACATCAGCTCTGCAAACCTGAAACAAGGTTATGTTATCTGCTGAAAGGCCTCTGCCGGCAGGGTAAGAGTTTTAAATATATTTGTCTCCGTAACGGAATTTCACATCTGTCACGAAATGTTTGATGCGCTGCTCTTCGCTTTTTTTGCATATAAGCAGCACATTATCCGACTCAGCCACTATATAATCGTCAAGTCCCTGTATCACTACCAGTTTATCCTCACTCATAGCAACAATGTTACCGGTACTTTCTATATAAAACGTTTTACAATGCAGGTTGGCATTATTGTTCTCGTCGCGGGCAGATATATCGTGTAACGCCCCCCACGTACCCAGATCACTCCATCCAAAATTGGAGATGTTTACATACACGTTGTCTGCTTTTTCCAGGACTCCGTAATCGATTGAAATATTGGGGCAGAAGGGGAAACTGGCATCAATAAACTCTTTTTCTGCAGGTGTATTAAACAGCTCTCTGCCTTCACTGAATTTCTGAATTATATCAGGAAGGTATTTACCAAATGCATCTAAAATAGTGTTCACATTCCAGAGAAATATGCCCGAGTTCCATACAAATTCTCCACTGTCGACAAACTTCTTAGCAATTTCAAAATTTGGTTTTTCGGTAAACGCTTTCACTTTGTGTATGCCACCCATCTCTTTCTCATTAACCTGAATATAACCATAACCTGTTTCAGGACGGCTAGGTGTTATACCCAGTGTCAGCAGATATGGATTTTCAGCCACAAAATTAAGGCCGTTTTTCATATCAGCTACAAACTCATCCTCCTTCATTATCAGATGATCTGATGGTGCTACAATTATATTTGCTTCAGGATCCACCGACCTGATCCTGAATGAAGCGTAGGCAATAGCAGGTGCAGTATTTCGTCTTATAGGCTCCAGCAGAATTTGATTCTCTTTCAACTCCGGGAGTTGTTTTTTTGTCATCTCTGCATATGCATCATTTGTAACGACAAAAATATTCTCAGCTGGAACAATCTTTTTAAACCTGTCGAAAGTGGTTTGCAGCAGAGATCTGCCTGTTCCAAAAAAATCAAGAAATTGTTTGGGTTTACCTTCCTTGCTAAAAGGCCAAAAGCGGCTACCCACTCCACCGCTCATAATAACACAATAATTATGATTGTTTCTCATTTCTAAGATCATATATATTTAATAAAATGAAATTCATACTGATTTACCCCTGCTATTTTACGGGTTAGATGCTAAATAAATAACACCATTTAGTTACAGTTTGTTTATGGTTTTCTCTATTTTACCTTAAAGATACAAAACAAAAATGGAAAACATCGCAACGAAGTCCGGCAAATGAATAAAAAGTGGGAAAACTTTTTTTGTAATCTCAAAAATATGTGTACTTTTGCACTCTCTTTAATCTGATGCCCAGATGGCGGAATTGGT
>NZ_DIQL01000025.1:125136-127106 GCF_002427225.1 Proteiniphilum sp. UBA5463
GTCATTTTTGAGAGTCTTCTGTTGTATCCACAATTTCCCAGCCCGCATCCCTGAAATGGTTAATATCATCGCAAACATTTTCTTTTAAACAGGCAAAACAAAGCAAATGGGTTGGTCTGGAAAAACCCACATACATCATTTTCACCACTTCTTTAGTTCTTTTATACTCTCCACCATTATATTCGTGTTCTTGCTTGAATAGCGGGTTGTTTAAAATCCGTTTACCTCCTTTGGCTTTTACTTTTAACTTCTCAGTTTCATATTTATAAAAAGAAGTCTCAACATACATTGTTGCACAGTGAGTTTGTCCTTTTGATGAATGAACAGTCCCAATATCAATATTTATATGATTAGATGGGGCTGGTTCTGAATTTTCCTTTGTCGATACAATTAAGGGCTCGAACTCCTCTCCTAAAAAGTTTTGTTTCTGTAGTCAAAGCCAAATTAAACCAAACCTTAAAGTTGTTTCCAATAAATTGTTTAATGGCAGTGTATATTTCAGAGTAGTTTCTTTTTGTTGATAAAGAGTAGCTCCAGATATATAGGTCTTGCTTAAAGGAGTTGTAGTCTACTGGATTTGACTTAATTCTGTTAATCATATCTTTGTAAAACGATGGCGATGCTTTGAACCATTGGAACATAAAAACGATTAGGGGATCGACTCCTAACCGTTTTTGACCAACTAAAACTCAGGTCTCAGCATTACCCATTAGAAAAAAGGTGCCCAATTAACTATAAAAATAAAACCTGACACAGTTTAATTAACACATCCTTATTTTTCAAAATTCTATTATTCTCTTAGAATTCAATTTATTCATATAGTCATTTTATCAGATTTAAAACTTTATCATATCTGCTAACTGCAAAAAGTAATCATTCGACCAGATTTCCAACTCGTCCGAATTTTTAATAAATGGCAATACATCACGTTTAACCATTTTGATATCAGTAGTTGTTATCCGTTCTTTTAATTTGTCCAAGAATTGTTCTTTGCTCATCTCAATATAATCAAATTGTTTAATTCGCTCCTGCAAGTGATTAAAATTTAGTTTTACTCCATTTCTAACGTACCATTCAAAATCGTACCAATCACGCCCTTTTACCCTTTGTTTCCATTTACGGAACACCATAGCGTGCATTTTCCTTGCATATAAATCCGGTAATACAAAACAACGCGTCATAAATGAGTAAGGGAGCAACAAGGGAAAAATCCATATCAAACCGGATATCCTCTTCTAAATAAGTTTGAAGCAATTTTATGGAACGAAGTTGCAGTTTTGGGGTATAAGCAATTTGGTCGCATAACGCCTTTTCGGGCGAGGAAATCAGAAAAGCGTAATCATCTTGAACGACTGGCGAAATTCCAATTGAGTAATAATTCGCAGGACATGATATGTAACTAAACAGACCGAATTGGTTTTTAAAACTCCGGCTTCTCTTTAAGGTCATCGAGACCGTATTAAATACTCTTTCTGGTATTAATCCATAAAACCGTAACGCACTTTCCATTGATACATACGAAGGGCCATAGAGATGGTTGGCAATCAGCTCTGTAGATATGAGTTTTTTTGAGACTTGAGGAGAAACAATATACATTCCTCTCTTTAGTCGAATAATAGTACCCTGTTTTTCTAAATCGGAAATTTTATCGTTTAATGATTTATGAGCAGGATAAATACTTCGTAATGAGGTGTAATCTATCGGAATAATACCAAAATCGAGTAGGGAATTCTTAGAGTAATTATTTTTTACTTCGCTAATATAGCCATTATCTGCATAGTTAATCGACTTTTTCTCGATTTTCTATGTAAAAAGTTACATTTATTGTTAATCAAGGTATTTTACCAGTTCTTTTTTCATGTCTTCATCAATCTGTCTGTAACGATTAAAAGCCTTGCTGCCTTCTTTGTGTCCGCTTAATGCACCTACTAAATTGGGATCTTTAACTTGTGAACTGCACCCCAAAAGTT
>NZ_DIQL01000025.1:127313-130892 GCF_002427225.1 Proteiniphilum sp. UBA5463
AGTTAAAGAGTTATCTATTTCAACTGTTTCCTCTTAATGTTTTAATACATCAAACCAATCCTGTGCCGAAGGGCAACATTGAAATTGATGCCCGCGCAACCAGTCACCCTGAATGTTATAAGTTATTGGTTTTCCACGTTTACAATCCAGTACTACCCGGTGTTCCTCCGGTTGGTTATCGAAACGCAGGAACCGTTCCGGTGGAAACATGATTCCCATGCCTATCCAGCCGATCTCCGGATCCTGGAATCCCCACGAACCGATAATGCCGGCATCTTTGTCGGAAAAGAACGTCTCGTCCGGTAACCTAACCAAGCCTATGCCCAATTCGATTTTATCGCCTGGAGCGCCGCCATCCACCGTCGCTACCACCGATGAATAAAGATCCCCGGCGCCGATTGAAGGACGCAGCCGTACTGTGTAGGGGGCGTTTTCAGGGCCGACCCCTTCCGCCACGAATTCAAGGATGACCCTATGGTGTGTTTCCTCCACCAACCGGCCGCTAAAAATGGGAGCTCCCTTGCCCGTTTCGTTGCGGACCGGATAGGGCACGCCATTCACATAGAGGATGACCCCTCCGCATCCCGCCGTTTTCCCCACGTGCAGGATATCCATTCCCCAACCGTTCTGGTCGATATGGTAACTCTTGCCCTCGGCTATTTTTGGCATGATCAGCGTGTCAATCCACTGCCGTTTACCGAAGAGGTCGAAATGGCCCAAGTAAAAGCGGAAGGCCGCTTTTTCCGATTCCCATCCCCAGTTGGGAGGAAGCCATTGGTTGTTCCAGGCCACGCGCGGCCTGTCCTCTTCCCTGCGCAACCGTGCCGTCCATGCATGATAATCTTCTTCCGGTCTGCCCGTTTTGAAATGTTTCGCGACGGTTTTGACCATAGCTTGTGTGTCGCCTTTACTGCGGGCTGCGTTGAATTTTCTCCAGAAGGAATTGTTTTTGTATCCCGATTTTTTCAGCCGGTCGATCTGCCGGTCCTGCACCAGCGTAAGGTAGTACAATATGGATTGGTCGCTGTTGATAAGGCGACGTGCAATATCGTCCGGAATATTTTTACCCTGCATGCGATTTGCAAGCAAATCCCACACCGCGTCTTCTTCCATTTCCTCCTTCGTGGATCGGAGTGCTGTAGTAAGAGCCATTACCAGATTGTATGTATGTTCCGGTTCGGTTTTAAAAATGGGCGCCAATGTCTCGTTTAACTCCTTGAATGTCCAGCCCACCGGTTTTACGTCCGACACATCTATGGGGAAGGAGTCATCCGTTATGCCGTCGCCATCCGTGTCAATATCCACCCTGTCCATGATGCCGTCCTTGTCTGTATCCACCCAGAGGTACGCCATGTCTGTTTTTGTGTCGAAGTCGTAATCCACCTTGATCCAGCTCCTGTTGCTGTTTTTAATATGGACGCGATGGTCGGCGGGATTGAAATAAAACTCGTTGGGTCCAGAGGGCTTAAGCACCAGTTCATAGCGTTTGTTATAAGGTCCGCAATCCGGAGCGCCGATTCGCGGCATATAGTATCCTGAATCGGTGGATGCGGCATTGATCACTCCTTCCCAGCGTTCAATGGTATCTTTCGGATCATTGAATGCGATATTCAGGTTATTCTCATTCCAGGTCATCAACACACGTTCCCAAGTAACTGTTTGCAAGTAATTGCGTGCAGTAGAGCGTTTCAACACCGGACCGGTAGGGATACCCCGGATCATAAAATGTTCCGTTTGCTCTTCCGGTAAATACATGATGAAATCGCTCTCCCGATCCTTCTCTTGTGTCCATCCTTTTGCACATGCCGAAACGGACACATCGAAATCTCTTTGCTTTCCCGCTATCGGGTTCACATTAAAGCTCCACCGGAGTGACTTCACCAACTCTTCTTTTCCTTCTACGCGAATTACCTCTTCACTGATGCCGTCGTTATCGAAATCGTAAAAAAGGAACGGGTTCTCAAAATGAGGGATCCATTTGTCTTGTTCAGGATTCAGGTAATAAGCGACAAAACTTTCATTTCCTCCAAAATGTGAGTGGTTCTGGCAAGGAATCTGATAATAGACATAATCCATATCGTAATCCAACAGGTTATCATCCCCATCGTCGGTTGAGACAAGCACCCGCAATCCATCAAAAGGAACCCGCCAGCCTTTCTTACCGTAAGTGAACCATTCCATCACGTCGAGATCCCCGTCTCCGTCGAAATCGCGATAGCTGATCACGGCATCGACCAATCCGTCGGCATGCCAGTCGGCGATCCAGAGATCTCCATACTTTTCGGGCTCCTTGCCCATCTCCAGATTACCATTCTCGTCAATCACTTTGACCAGTATCGGTTTTTTTGCTTCCGTATGGCGCGGTTCGATATCGATAAACCACACCTCCTCCGGCTTGCCGTCACCGTCCCTGTCCACATAGTGGCGCTTACCCGGGGTATCATTTTTTACTTTTTCAACCATAGCAGGATCCAGTCTGACGGCATCGCCGAAAATCTGCTCAAAAGCGTTTTGCTTCGCCATCTTTTCCGTGTCCTGTGCATGTACGGTTGTGGTGTGAAGGCAGCAAATGGAAATCATCCAAAGAAAAGCCATACCGAACCGCAACCGATTTTTGTTCAATAAATTTTGTACCATAAATTTTTATTTGATCAGCAATGTTTCTTTCATTTTATGCAATACGTCCTCGTTGGCCTCTATCAGGTGTTCCGTTGAACCCGCCCTGTGCCACTCCGTTATCCTGTCCTGATGGTAAAACGGCTCGGGCGTCAGGTATTCATTGGAGAGGGAGGAGATAATATTGGCCACATAGTTATTCTTCTCGGCAACCAAAACCAATTGGGCATACAGAATATTGTATTGCCGGATTTGCTGATTGATGGTTTTGATATATCGGGCTGGATGATAGGATGATGCGTCCGTTTTTTCCATGATCTCTTCCACGGCTTTTCCCGCCCCGCCGCCGGTGTTCGGGGCTTCCACGCCCAACAGCCGGGCAATTGTCGGCGCAAGGTCGGTATGCTCAAAGTAAGGGAGTTCACGTCCCCGGGCGATTCCGGTTCCGCCAAAGACCAACGGCGTCACCCAGCTATCCTCGTCGAGCATGGGATGCCATCCCACCTTACTCTGTCCGTGATCGGAGGTTACTATTAAAACGGTACTCTCCCATTTTCCTGCCGTTTTCAGGTAATCGATCAACTCTCCCAGCAGTCTGTCGGCATTCTCAATGGCTTCGACATAAGGAGAACCCTCTCCGAAAACATCTCTCGCATAAGGCTTCCCTTCACTGAACATGGCTATATTCGTACCTAGGGATCCCGGGCTTTGCAGGTGAACGCGCATAAAACGGATCTCCTGGCTTTCCAGCAGGTTGATGGCCTGTTGTACCGTCTGATCATCCGTCAGCGAGTTATCCATGATACAGGTGGAGAAACCCCTTCCCACGGAACGATAGGCGGTCGTGTTCACCACGAATGCCGTCTGTTGCTTCGGGGAGATCATCTCCTGGATCATTTTATTCTTCGGGCTCAGGAAGATGGTGCCTTCATGCAGCATCGGGTTGGGAAAGGAGCAACTGTT
>NZ_DIQL01000025.1:131170-133424 GCF_002427225.1 Proteiniphilum sp. UBA5463
GGCTCCTTCGCCGATAAAGTCGATATATTCACCGACAAGAGATACAGCAGAAACAATACCAAACCTACATGTATTCTTTTCATATCATTATTTATTTTACAATTTAATGAAAATATTCCGTTTATACATATAATAGCAGATGCCCCAGACCATAAACGCCACCACCGCAATCGTCACCATGTTGATCACCATATCGCCTCCCCAGCCAAAAAGACGGTACGTGAACGGACGGGCCATCCGGGTAAGCAGACTCTTTCCGCCGAGGCTGCTGAAAAGGTAAATAAAAATAGGGTTCATACCCACGATGGCAAAGAACGTGGCTACCTTTCTGAAGCGGAGTATATCCACAAAGAGATAGGACAATCCCATCGCCAGCAAGCACCAACCGCCGCTGAAAATGACAAAAGAGCCGGTGCTGATACGCTCTATCATGGGGATACATAACCCCAGCAGATACCCTCCCATGATCCCGGTGACCCCGGTTGAAAGCATGATCCATAGTTTTTTCTTTCGGGGCCAATCAGTCATTAATAATTTTCCTATGCAGACGCCCCAGAGGATGTGGGCGCAAGTAGGCACCGCATTGAATGTGACCCAATGGTCGGGATGCAGATGACCCACTGTGACTGAATCTAACCATGCGCCGAAATTGTGGTCGGGCGTGTAGGGCATATTGTATCCTTTTATCGACCAAAGCTGGTAAAGCAGGTCGGAGACCAGTATCAGCGCAAAGGAAACCACCAGTTGCCATTTCACATCCTTTTGCAACAACAGAAAGGCAAACACATACACAAACGCCAGTTGGGGAAGGATATTGGTCAGGTAATAGGTATCGTCTTTTGCTCCCAGCATAAAACCGAGCAGCAGCAGCCAGAAGGAACGCTTCAGGGCATGGATGAACGACCGCTTCCAGCTATCGCCCCGTGCAAGCCTTTTGGAAAGAGAGAAAGGCATGGAGACACCGACGATAAACATAAAAAAAGGCTGTATCAGGTCCCAGAAATAGATCTCGAACCAGTTGCCGTGATTGGAGTGCTTGTCGAGCCAGGCAATAAACGCACCTCCCTGCCCCTGTTCCGTCATTTGGTGAAACAGGGTCGCTATCCCCGATACAAGGATAAACATCACCAATCCCCTAAAGAAGTCTATGGAAAGGATTCTTTCCTGTTCCTTGCCCATGCCGGTAGGCACATGGTTTGTTTGATTCGATTCCATCTCTTCAATCTTTTTTTCTCATTTCCGGCCCTGCAACTTCAGGACTTGAATCGGGGTTTTTATAATCGAAGAAAACGATGCCGGATTTTTTGTAAATTTCCATCATCCTGTCCATCCGCAAATTGAAGTTCTCGTAATTTTTTGACCGATCTTGCGTCCATGCGGCTTCCGCCAATGCCGACAGCCGGGGATATACCATAAACTGTAACCGCTCGGACGTATGAATTCTTTCTGTCCATACATTCCCTTGCAGGCCTTTGACCAATGGTGTAGCCACAGATATGCCTGAAGTGTAACCCGTACCGGGAAAATGATAGACCCTTTCCATGGGTGCGTACTCGCCTTTCGACCATTTCCGGCCGTATTGATGCAACGGATGCTGGACGAAATCCAAATAGAGGGGCAGCCGCGGACACAGCACTATTTCATAACCTTTACTTATCGCTTTTTCAAGCTGTTCAGGCCTCTCTTGACGCCACCACATCACCACCGTATTGGACACGGGCAAGCCGGCAGTGACCACTTCATCCCATCCCATAACGGTTTTACCCAGCGTACGGATGGAGTCCGACATCCTGTTCAGGAAGTAGTGTTCCACTGCCACCAGGTCGTTGAGTCGTTCTGTTCTCATCAGCTCTCCGATTTCAGTCAAGTGATTCCACTGCTCATTGCCAAAGTGCACCTCATCTCCGCCTATATGGATATATTTTGAAGGAAAAAGAGCGGTTATCTCTTTTAGAATATTTGTTAGAAACGTATAGGTGCCCTCTTTCCCCGGATTAAAAGTAAAGTGGGGATACCGCTTTGAACCGCTGCCGCTGAACTCGGGATAGGCTTTAACCGCGGAGGTGGCATGTCCCGGCATATCTATTTCGGGAATGACTTCGATAAACCGCTCTGCCGCATATTGCACTATTTCGGCTATTTCGGCCTGTGTGTAATATTGAGCCGGGGCATCCGGATCGGTGAGGTTGCCGATGGCTCCCACGGAAGTCAATAGGGGATACTGCTTGATTTCGATTCTCCACCCCTGGGAGTC
>NZ_DIQL01000025.1:133631-139315 GCF_002427225.1 Proteiniphilum sp. UBA5463
GATTCATCCAGCATCAAACCGCGCCAGCCATAACGGGGATTGTCACGAATGACGGCACATGGAATGGAGCCTACTGCCCCGGCACTGTTTATCAACTGAAAAGCCGACTGCAACCCGTAAAAACAACCGTTTGCACATCCGGCTTCAATAATAATACCTGTGGGGGAAACTATCAACCGGTATTCTTCGGGATTGTGACAGACTGCGTTTCTGACTAATTGTATCCATCCCTTTTTCCCTGTCTTCTTTGCTTGCAAGGAAAAATTTTCCAGCGTTTCCACAAATCCGGGAATCAGGGAGCTGAATTCCCCTGATTCGGCCGAGACAGTGATTACTTGAGGAACTATTGACACGCCTTCCCTTTGTTCATAATGATTGGGAAAAGGTATAATTCCCTGAGCATTGCCTATGACAAATGAAAGGGATAAAAAGAAAAGGAAGGCTATAATACGATTATTTACCACAGAACAAATTTGATATTTATTATTAATCATTTTACTTTCTCCTTATATCTGCTAAATGTTATGTATCATTGTTTTTTCTAAATTCGGCAGTTTAATATCCTTGGTCAAAATTAAAGATAATCTTACAATAAGCGCTTATTTAGCTACACTACAGCGATATGTATGGAAGAGAAATGGATTAATGCTTGTCATTCAACAATTTGGAAATGGCATCTAAAAGCACTTCTTCCGCTTCAGGGGTTACTTTCGCCACCTCCACCTCGTAACCTCCCTGAGTAAAAGCTTTGGAACTGGGAATATATCCAAACCCCAGGTCGCCGTACGCCGCCATAGCAACAAACAAATCTGGTCGCATTTTTTTTGCGGCTAACTGATACTCAACCGTTAATTCTCCCGGGAGAAAAAGAATCCTGGAGTTGCCAAGAGCCAGGCACTGGATGTCAACTTTTTTCCCCGATTTTGTTCTCTGCCAAAGGTCTTTGCCTGCCTTTACCGAGTCCAGCGGTAAAGAAACCGGTTCAACACTCCATTTAATATCGGAAGTTGCAACAAGACTTCGTTTGGAATTTTCCCAAGCCCGATTCATCCCGTCTGCAACTCTTTCAGCTAAAACACCTCTGTTTTCTTGCGAACCATCGTTGTATTTACCTGCTCCCACGTTTCCACCTGCTCCCGTGAAATAAACTTGTAACGCATCGGGTACAGCAAGTTGCCGATAAAAACGGGCTATCCCGGGGTAGTCTGGATTGGGTACGCCGGTGCCGTAATAACTTTGCGGGTGAGTGGCGTAGAAGTTTAACACAGCAACGGGTTTATCCTCATTCCAAAAGCTCACAGCCGACAGCTTCGCGTCAACCAATCCTTCGGGCTCGGCACGTAATGTGGAATCTTTGCAGGCTGTCCAACGCATGGCCTTTACTTTGCCTTCAACACCAAGAATCCGCCGGTTGGAAGCCACTCCGTACACTTGCGCTTCACCAAATCCTATGTGTGTAACGGGAATAAAATTCTCGAATGAACTTGCAACTGCCATTTCGAGGCGGTGTATAACAGACAATGCAAAATTGTCGTTTATGAAATCACGTGGATAAGGGGCATCATGCTGGTGGACAACGTGAACGGCCACCCGTTCTGGTGTGGTTCCCGCAGCCCGGGCAAGCGAACGCTTGAACTCATCGTAACAGTCGTTCGCTATGCCGAGCCAGTCCAAAGAAACCAAGACGACCGGTTCTCCCGGGCCGGATAGAACAATCCCTTTTGCCCGAAGCCCCAAATCCCATGTATTTATTACAACTCCATACGGCATTTTGTAGCTAATAGGAGGGGTGATATCAATATCAAAAACAGCAGCATGCAATCCTTCTGTTGTCGGTTTATTTTGAATATCATTTTTTTCTTGAACAGATTCAGGAAAAAATGACATGCACAAAATTAGATACAGGTTCAAGACTATCAAGACTATCACTGATGAATTTTTTTTCATGACTGTTTGTTCTTTATCTGTTCTGCATTATGATAAATCTTTTCGATGGCGGATGCTATATTTTTCATATCCGATTTAGAACCCAACAGTATATTTTGTGGGATCCAGACTGCCTGTTCGTTGCACAGTTTCTCGTTCACCGGACACCGGTTCTCCTCTGCGTATTTATCGTAATTCAGCCTCTCAGCAGGATATAATTTTCGGAAATATTTGCTTTCAAAGGCATTTTTCAAATAAGGCATTTTGTTTAATTCCGTATATCCACCGGAACAGGGAACGCCTTCGGCATGCAACGCCTCCAAAAATTTATTCCGGGGCAATCCCTTGAAATCCTCTCTGTTATACAAAAATGGGAACAGGTGAAAAGCAGCTCTTGTTACATTTTTATATAGCTTATAAGGTACAATTCCCGGAATTTTTGCGATTAGCGACCGAAGATACCTGGCATTTTCGTTCCTTTCCGTTGTCTGCTCTTCCAAACGCTCAAGCTGTGCCAATCCGATAGCTGCCTGATACTCGGTAATGCGTAGTTTCGTGCCTACCATCACGGTACCGGCACCGATTTGCCCCGCTGTAGAACCGTAAGGATTGCCGTAATTGTGATACGAAAAACAACGGTCCATGAATTCATCGTCGTCGCTGACGATGGCTCCCCCTTCGCCCATAGGCATATTTTTGGAGTTTTGAAAGCTAAAACACCCAGCATTCCCGAAGGTGCCGACCTTTTTTCCGTTAATCTCTGCCAACCATGCCTGGCAAGCATCTTCAACCACCAACAGGTTATGTTTATGTGCTATTTTCATGATCCGGTCCATATCGCAGGGTAGTCCCAGAATATGAACGGGTAGAATTGCACGGGTGCGGGGGGTTATCTTTTCCTCGATCTTGTCCGGATCCATCTGGAAAGTTTCGGGATCGACGTCCACGAAAACGGGAATGGCCCCGTTGAACAGGATGCACGACACGGACGCGATGAAAGTGTAGGGCGTGACCAGCACCTCGTCTCCCCATCCGATCTCCAGCTGCGCCAGGGCTGTATTAAGGGCATTGGTTCCGTTCACCACAGCCAGGCAGCGTTTGGAACCCAGCAGTTGCGCCCATTTTTTTTCGAATTCATCCGTGACCTTGTCCCTCGACCACACCCCACCGCGCATCACCTCCAGCAATCTCTTCTCGTCGGTTTCCGGTTTCCACACAGGCCACGAAGGCCAGTCGTGGGAGGTTATCAGGGGGCTTCCACCTAAAACGGCGGGCGTGGTTTTGTTTATCGCCGTACAACTTGCCAGCACCCTGCCTGTCGTTCCCGCTCCCATGACAGCACCCGTTCCGACAATTAAATTCGTTTTTATAAATTCACGACGTGAATAGTTTTTATTCTTAAATTTCATTTTAATTATTGTTTCAGGTTTGGATTCAGAATGTATTTCCATAATAACACAACAAATCCAGCTAATAAAAAATTTTCTCAACCTAGACAAAGGGAGGCATGTCCTTTTATCCCTAAAAATAGATTCCTAAAATTATATTTCAATATTTTGAATATTAATGCTTCGTTAAATCTTCATTTATAACACTGACAGTCAATAAATTATGCTAAATCCCGGAAAGCGCCATACTCTATTGATATTCAATGAATTATAAGAATTATTTAAAAATACCGAAGTGTTGAATATGATAATAATATTTAAACTTTTCATTCACCTTCGTAAGGTACTTTGTTTGCATTACTCCCCTTGTAATCATATACTGACCAGTTTTTTTCAACGGCAACATCCACGTCAGACTTTAAAGCTACGTTTTGCTCTGAAGGCAAAGTGGTATCAACAATGACTAATGTACCACCTGAAATACTTTTCCGGTCGAATAATGAGTTCATTAAAGTAGTCATATTCGCCTCTCTAATACTATTATTATGACAGAACAAGTGGGTAAGAGAACTACTTGCTGGCTCCAAAGCTGAAATTCTATTATTACTATAGCAATCTAACCGATACACATTCCCATAGACGGTGATGGTTTGTGCGCCAATCACATAATTCGTGAGTCCAGTGGAAACAGAATAGGGGAAATCCGGCGTTTCACCTTCATCTTTAATCCCATTATTATTGAGATCAATCCAAACATCAGCCTGATTTTCCGCTGCCGCATACAAGGCTATCCTTATTGTTTCCCCGACAGACTTTTCAGTCACAAAAGTTATTTTATCCGTATTCACTGGGGGAGATGCGTTTTCACTACCTTTTGAAGCCACAGAAGTATTTCCGTAAACTCCAATATTAATTCTATCACCGTTTGGAGAAGGCTCTTTTGAATATTCATCATCAGGGTTTCCGGCATTTATACATGGGCTGGTAACGTTATCGGTAACCCACGCTGTTCCATTCCATCTTCCTTCTTTTGATTTCAGGTGATAATCACCATTCGTTTCATCCGCAAATAGCGGATCAACGGCTATATTTCCGGTACCTGAAAGCTTTGCAAAACCATTCCAGAAATTGGTGTATGAAACTGAAACATCTTCCATATCATCATAGCCCGTTTCCGTTCTATTAAAACCCCATGGAGCAGAAAGAGAACGGTCATCAAATTGGTTATTAACCGCTGAAAGGATACAGTTTTTTAAGACTGTTTCCGAATTACCATCAGACCCTGAACTACTTAAACTAAAGCGGAATAAGAAGGGAATATTAATGAAGTTGCAGTTTTTGAATGCAGTATTTTTTGAGTTTCGTAAAAAAACGCCAATTGTGTTATTCTGTAAATCACCCTCAAAGATACAGTTCAAAAAGACATTATCTGATTGATTTTGTGGATTTGCTCCCTCTGTACCATCATACACACTAACAATACCGGTCTTACCTTTAAATCTGCTGTTAACTATCATATTGCTATAGGCACCATCCCGATTCTGTACACAGAAATTAAACATTGAGTTTTTCCCGGTATTATCAGCGAAACAGCTATCCACCTTATTATTATAGGTCCCATGAGCAAATGAAAAACACTCTTCCATTTTTTTAGCCGAACAGTTTACAAATAAGTTCCCTGTACTGGATGGTTGTCCTCCACTGTCTCCGGGATTATCCTTAACAATAAAACCATGATTTCCCTTGTATGAACCGTTTATATCTTCAACATAACAATCCCGTACCGTATTGTTGCTGCTCCAGGCCAACACAACAAAATAGTCTGTCATAAACCGGTTATTGGCAGTTTGCCTACAATATGCCTTGCAATTCTGAAGAGTACAGTTATCGGTTTGGGATAAAAAAAAGTTATTACCTCCATTATCTGTTGCCGAACAATTCTTTACGGTTGAATAATTACTTTTCTTGACTAAAATACCGTAACCATCGTATCCCTTATTCACATAATCGACATTACAACATGAATCGGCTATACAACCATCTAAAACCGCATGATGGCTGTTATCAACCCAAATACCGTAAAGATAACGCTTTACGCGTATATTCTTTAAAACTATATATGGTTTGCCATAGATATAAA
The DNA here is from genome assembly GCF_002427225.1 of Proteiniphilum sp. UBA5463. Classification (NCBI taxonomy): domain Bacteria; kingdom Pseudomonadati; phylum Bacteroidota; class Bacteroidia; order Bacteroidales; family Dysgonomonadaceae; genus Proteiniphilum; species Proteiniphilum sp. UBA5463. The sequence continues at coordinate 139,086 of NZ_DIQL01000025.1, forward strand.
TTCCTTTCTTCGTATAATCTCCACCGTCGAGGACTGGCGTACCGTTGTATCCCATAAAGACAATAGGAGAGCCGTCCGATCCCGCATTGGTGATGACCACATTTTCATTTTCATAATTTCCTCCTTCTATACAGACTGTATCACCTGCTACCGCTTTTGTTGCCGCATAGGTAATAGTGCGCCAAGCTTTTTCTTTGGATGAACCCATACCCGAATTTGCATCGTTTCCT
>NZ_DIQL01000037.1:0-943 GCF_002427225.1 Proteiniphilum sp. UBA5463
CTAAAAAAGGGGTAGCATGTCATTCTTTCTGCATTCCCTTCCAGGTCTATTATTTGATCTCCTTTTTGTTGGGTAACAAAAAACTTGACAGCCAGGCAATCAGGATACTTACCGACACTCCGATAAAACCGTACAGCAAAAACGACAAGGGAGTATGCTCCTTGATGATCAGTAGCAGGAAGAGCCCTGTGATCACGCCGACAAGGGCTGCCCCTGCACCCACCCGGGGAAAGAATATTCCCAGGATAAAGAGGGCCCCCATTCCGCTGGTGAGAAGTCCCAGGAACGTGTTGAACTGGTCCCACAAAGAAGCGATGTTCCAGGTGGCCAGCATCAATGCCATACCCATTCCCAGTAATCCGCAGAGGAGGCCCGACCAGCGGGCCATTTTCAGTTGTGATGAAAAAGTACTTTTCGGGAAAATGGTCTGGTAGAAATCGGATGTGAGCACGGCGGCAGAGGAGTTGATGTTGGATGAAAGGGTTGACATGGCTGCGGCAAAAATGGCGGCAATGAGCAGTCCGGCAAACCCTACCGGCATCTCCGACACGATAAACTGCGGAAATACCGAATCGATATTGGGATTGGTAACCATCATGCTTGCGGGGTTATCTTTATAGAATGCGAAAAGGCCGGTTCCTATCAGAAAAAACAAAATGGTGACCGGAACACTTAGGATACCATTCAGCCAGATGCTGCGGGAAGTGGATTTTTCATCTTTTGTGCTCATATAACGTTGTACGATAGACTGATCGCTGGTGTAGGTGATGAGCGAATTAGCCACTCCGCCAATCAATACGACCCAGAATACCGGCTGTGTAAAATCAAACCGGAAATCGAACGTCCGGAATTTGTGAAACTCGATGGAAGTATGCCAGAATTCTCCCAAGCCTCCATCGATACCCATTACCATCAAAACAAATGCAGCAAGTGCTCCAAAGAC
>NZ_DIQL01000037.1:1129-1831 GCF_002427225.1 Proteiniphilum sp. UBA5463
GGTTACCAACCCCATGACTACGATAGAGAGATAAATATCGAACCCTGTCACCGCATTCAGTGCCAGTGCCGGCAAAAACAGCACAATGGCAATGCGGCTCACCATAAAGATAACAAACAGGGCAGAAGCCAGCCATCTTGTGGAGCGGTTGAAGCGTTTCTCCAGGTATTCGTAAGCAGTACCCAACCGGAAGCGGGTAAAGAAAGGAAGAAAATAACGAATGACCACCGGGACAATGAGAATGATGCAGATATTAAAGACAAGCATACGCCAGTCGGTTGCATAAGTCTTTGCAGGTATCGACAGGAATGTAATAGCACTCAGCGTTGTGGCAAAAATACTGATTCCCGCGGCCCACCAGGGAATGCGTCCGCTCGCTTTGAAGAAATCCTCGGTATTCTCATTTCGTTTCATGAAGTAGAAGCCCATCAGCAGCATTCCTCCAAAATAGAGGATAAGCACCAGGTAGTTGATCCATCCGAAAGAGGGTTGTGAGGTATAATAAAGCTGCGTGATGAGGGGGGAACGCACTCCGGGGCGAATTTCCCCGCTGGCAATATAGACATTCTTCCCGTCGGATACATCCGATGTGACAGCCACGGGAGGATTCACAGTTTTTCCTGCTTCAAACCATGTATCGGTGATGGTATTGTAGATCAATATCTTGTTATGAAATCCCGTATGATGTATCCACAAACTATC
>NZ_DIQL01000037.1:2040-3192 GCF_002427225.1 Proteiniphilum sp. UBA5463
CCCACAGCTGAGGCGGTAGCCATTGCCAAAGAAACTGAAGTGTCCTTATCGTGCTGGATATCTCCTTTTTGGGTCCACCTGTTGAGTGAAGGTCGGAAATGGTAAACAGATGCATAAAAGATTGTGGCTTCTCCGGCAGTTCTTCTGGCCCTTCCGCCAAAAGAGAAGAGAGCCACCTCTTCCCCATCCTGCTGGGAAGTAAGGGTAGCTCCCGAAATCGGTACTGGAAAATTGGGTAGTTTTTCCCATCCTTTTGTCGGATTGGAGAGGTCGAGCACCAAAAACTGGTCGGTTGAGGTGCCGTCGGCCAGTTCGCCGCCAACCAAATAAACCTTTGAGCCTATGACTGTAGCTGTGGAATTTTTTACCGGCACTGGTAGCGAGGGATATTCTGTGACAGTGATGCCGCTTCCGGAGTATGCCAGCAACCAGGATTTTCCGGTGATGCCATCCGGGGTAAGTCCACCCACACAGAGCAGTCCCCCGGGAAGCGTGGCATAGGAGCCTTCCGCCAAGGGTACAGGCAGGTCATTTCCCTGATAGACCTTGCTGAAAGATCCGTCAGGGAGTTGTTCAAAAACAAATACCTGATCCGAAAAATGTTTGATTCCATCCTGCCATGGTTTCCCTCCGGGGAAAGCGGATCCTCCAGCCATGATAAACCGGTTTTCCTGTTTACCGAAAAAAGTACCTGCCAGCCCCTCCCACAGGGTAGAATCTTCCAATGTCTCCATGGAGAAACAGTTGATCTGGTGAAGGGTATTTAGATTATCCGCTTTTAGGAAAGTGACGGATATGGATAACCACATCCATATAAGGAGATAGATACGTGAAATTTTCTTTCGGATCATGCAGTAAATTTATATGAAGTTTGTGGTGAATAAAAAATTGTAAGTCTTCGAACGCATCATGGTTGTATCTCTTTAAGAGAAACCGTCTGGAAGACCATGTCAGCCTGGCTGCTCTCATACAGAATGCCAAGGGTGGAGTCGTTCACCGATGTGATGCAGGAATAGCCACGTCCGCTGTATTCATCAAGCAGGATCTGTTTCTCTTCGGGCCAGGTATTGCCACCGTCGTAACTCACTTTCAGGGTGATGTTATTCCGTTTTGAGGTAGATGCCGGATTGACAAACAGTAGCAACGATTTTT
>NZ_DIQL01000037.1:3407-3982 GCF_002427225.1 Proteiniphilum sp. UBA5463
TCTTTCCAAGTCTCGCCCAGATCACTGGTAACAAACACCGATCGGCCGTTCACCTCCTCATTGCCCCTGTTGCGGTTATCCCGCATATTCAGCATCAGTGATCCGTCTTGGAGTTCAACCACGGCACACTCTGTCGTATTTTTGGTTGCCGGGTTACTTGTTTTCCATGTCTTTCCTCCATCTTTGCTCCAGGTAATGTTAGAGAATGAGGTGCCATTTTCATCCCTACCTTGTGATGGAAAAACCAACGTGCCGTCAGTCATGGTGATTCCCTGTCCGGGTGCCGGCGCAAAGAGCCACCACTCCTTCTTTTTTGCGGAGGTGATGTTGATTGGTTCGCTCCAGGTGAGGCCATCGTCGCTGCTTTTCGTAATCAGGAACTGGGAGGTTTCCTTCACACCAAAGCCGGGCTGAGAACCTTTCGCACGCCATTGGTGTAGCCACCGTGTGCTGTCGGCAGTCAAACCCTCAACCCATTTCCCTGTCTCCGCATCCAACAATCCGTGCATCCACAGGCCGGCTACATAAATGTCTCCTGTTCGATCATCCACCAGGATACAGGCATCGCTCACCCC
>NZ_DIQL01000037.1:4287-6360 GCF_002427225.1 Proteiniphilum sp. UBA5463
AGGGCCACACCGGCTCTCAGTTCCTTTGCATCATGCGGTAAAATTTTCAGTTTTCCCCGGTCGGTGACTATTTCTTCGCACCGTATTTTTATTTTGTGTGACAGATCGATACTTTTTTTCAGGGTAACTGAAACCCAGAGGATAGTAGTATCTTCTGTTACGGTGAAGTGATTGGAAAAAGTAATCTTCGTTGCAGTAGGCTGCACCTCGCCGACAGGATGATCTGTTTCTAATTTATCGTTCTCTCCTGCCCTGAACAGCATTACCTTGTCGATGTCACTTATATCGGTCGTTCCTTCCAGTGAGAGCGTCACTTTCTCAAGAATATATTCTTCCCGGTTTAAGCCGGTACTATCGCGGATCAACCTGATTTTCTGTACCGGGTTGTACTTTTTTCCAGTCAGAACGGGAAGAGTGGGCGAATCTATTTCGGCGCTTACTCGATTGTTATATCCGCATGAGATGGTCAGCATGACCAGAGAAAGTAAAAACAGTAATTTTCTTTGCATGATAAAAAGATATGTGTGTTGTTATTCAAAAAATTCGGGGATGATATTCACAGCTTTTTTCCGAACATCACCGGCCAAATCTTCCGGAATAGACTTATAGGGCCACCTCAAGCTGGCACCTACGTCGGCCCATTCGCCTACCAAAGCCATAAAACGATCGCAGGCATGATTGGAAAAGTGATGTTGCGTAATAAACGGCTCTATCAGGGTTTTCATAAAATGTTTGATCCTTTGTTCCAACTCCAGCGCCTGACTCATGTCGGTTCGCACTAGTTGATACCATTTCTGGGCAGCCCGTGGGTTCAGACAAGAGACGTTGGAATAGGCTCCCTGTGCACCCAGGCTGATGCCGGTCGCTAGATTATGACCCGGTATAAACACGGAAATGCCATCCCTGTTGTCTTTTACCCTTTTGTACCATTCCAAGTCGGAATTTCTGTCAAACACCTTCACACCCACCAAAGCCGGTATTCCCTTTTTTAAAACCTGCCACTCTTCGGGCTGTAATTGTTTCTTCGCGTGTGGCGGGTTATACAGGACAAGATTGATCTCGCCGGCTTCCGCTGCAATTTTTTTCAGAAATATCGCGCACTCTTCCAAAGTGGGGGGAAACCAATCGGGAAGAATAACTTGTACCGCTCCCGGCTTTAAATGTGTAATCATTTTCAACCGGTGCAGCGATATCTGCGGACTCATGTGACTGATTCCTATTTGAAAAGGGATACCTCCCTTTTCACACTTCACAGCCAGTAGTTCACTAATCCGAAGAAACTCGTCATCGGTCTGTGAATAGAATTCACCGGCAGTCCCGTTTGAATAAATTCCGTTGGGTTGTGAATCGATTAAAACGTCAATCTCATCATTCATTCGGGAAAAGTCAATCTCTCCGTTTTTGTCAGTTGCCAAGAGCAGCGTTGCCCAATTGCCGTATATTTCATCTGAAGAAAGTGGCTTCATGGTACGATGGTTCCCGTAAGAAAAATCTCATTCCAGTCAAAGGAGACAAAGATCATTTTTTCGTACGGTCTTTTTTCTCCGGCTTCAAAAAAAAGGCCCACTCTTCCATTCGGTAACCTGGTAATGCAGGAGTATGCAGCCGGCCCCTCATACACCAGCTTACTGTTGCTCCAACTCCGGCAGTCGTCCAAGCTAACTTTAAGCGTCAGATGATCTCTTCCGTGAGGCACGGCAGGATTGAGAAACAGATGCACCCCTTGTCCGTCCACCTCACCAAAATTCAATACGGCCGCCTGGCATAACGACTCCACCAGCTGAAAGTCGTGTTCAATATCCGACCAGCTTTGCCCACCATCCGTGCTATAACTGATTGCCCTTGCCTGTTTATTATTGTAGGACCGCATGTTCATCAGCAAGGTACCGTCGGATAATTCAGTCACCTGACTTTCGTTGCACCCAGGCTTGATGGATTCGCTTATCTGCCACGATTTTCCATGATCGTCAGAGTAGATCACATGGGCTCCATAGCCATAGGGGCCTCCTGCCAGGTTTCCTTGAGGATCATCGTAACTATGATTCGCCGGAATAACCAGCCTGCCTTTGTAAG
>NZ_DIQL01000037.1:6493-15797 GCF_002427225.1 Proteiniphilum sp. UBA5463
GCCCTTCTTCACTTGTATCCCTATTCCGGGGCCGGTAGCATACCACCCCCATGAAGGGTCGCGGCATGTTTCTTCCAGACTCGCCGGCTTCGACCACGTTTTGCCATCGTCATCGGAATAACAGACATAGGGCAATCTAGAAGACAACGATGTTTTATTGATGATGTCACTTTCCTTGTCTTTCCCATTATTCCAGCTCATAAACAACCAGATTCGCCCGGTTTCCTCATCGACCACAGGACAAGGATTCCCACAGGTGTTTTTTGCATCGTCCCATACAACCTGTTCATTGCTCCAGGTCATCCCATTATCTTTCGAACGTTTCATCAATAAGTTGATATCTCCGGTATCACCTGACTCACGTCCCTCGCAAAAAGCAAGCAGTGTTCCTTCGTTGGTGACAACCAGCGCCGGTATCCTGTAATTGTTATATTCACCCATCCCCTGTTCCCACAAGACGGTTTGATCAATATCTTCCTTTTCCTTCAAAGAAAGGAACGGTAAGACAAGCAGGATACACGATATTAAAAGTAAATTTTTCCTCATATCATATAGATTAAAAAGAACCATTTGTTGTATTGTTATTCTTTAACTGATGTTTGATTTCACAAACAGCATACATTCTCCTATTTTCTAATCCTGTTAACAATATCGGAAAATTGATTCATTAATGCTTCATTTTTTATATCAGATGCTATATTTTCTTTTTCTGACAAAGCATCATCCATCCGATACAATTCTCGGGCGAACACCGACATGTCTTTTGTATTTCGCCATTCTATGTAACGATATTTTTCCGTTCTCAATGAATATCCCATTGAATCTGGTGATCTCGAATTGATGGCGTCCTGATAAGGTCTTACAATCTGACTTAGTGCATAACTTTTCACTTTTGAGGACTTCCCTTTAAGGATCGGCAAAAGAGAAATTCCGTCGTGAGATGATTTCATTTCTCCATGAGTCAAATCAATTAGGGTTGGATAAATATCGATTAACTCGACCATTGATCGATTAATTGCTCCCTGTTCAATTCCCTTACCACAGAATATTAATGGAATATTTACCGAAGCTTCATAATTTGTTGTTTTTCCCCATAATCCGAAATCTCCAAGATGAAAACCATTGTCGGAATAAAGAACGATGATCGTATTATCATAGCGACCCAGTCGCTTTAATTCTGCAATCAACTTACCTATTTGTGCATCTATATAGCTTACGCTTGCAAAGTATCCATGCAAGAGCTCCAGCTGCTTCTCTTCCCGGATAACTCCTAATTCTCCAATATCTTCATACCCTCTTAACTCGTTGGAATTATGAAATGCAAAATCTGGTGCTCTTGCGGGTCTTCTCGGATTTTTTAATTCTTTTTTGAACATTTCACGCTCATAGAGATCCCAATATTTTTTAGGCGCCGAGAAAGGAAGATGGGGACGCCTGAAACCCACTGCAAGAAAAAAAGTTGAATCTGTCAGTTGATTTAGTAATTCAATTGCTGCCTGACATACTTTCCCATCAATATATGCCGTATCCTGTACATTTGCATTCTCCGTAGTTGTTGCTTTTGACCTTTTGGGCATATAATTTTCAGGTAATACATACTTATGTCCTCTTCCGTCACGCGTAACACTCAGTACGGAAGGATTCGACCATGATATAGGATCCTGATGATATGCCCCATCATGATATATCTTTCCTACTGCACGTGTTGCGTAGCCTTTTTCTTTATAGAACTGAGGCAATGTGACTACATTCGGTTTTTCTTCACGAAAATGAGGTTTTAGCGTCCAGACCTTAATTTCATCCGGTCGCATTCCCGTCATCAATGAAGCTCTGGAAGGATTACTGAGTCCCACCTGACAGTAGGCATTCATAAATAAAACTCCCTGATTTGCTAGCGTGTCGATATTGGGTGTAAGAGCCGTTGAGTTCCCATAGCAACCTAATACCGGAAGCATATCATCTATCGCAATAAATAATACATTGGGTATTTGTTCTTTTGCTTCATCTCTATTACTACATGATAAAAAAAGCAGATGAAAGAACAATCCAAATTTCAGGTTACAGATGGACGAATTGATATTCACTCTTTTATGGTTATTTTAAATAAGAGGGAGACTCATGAAATTAGAGAGTCTCCTTCTTATTATTTTCTATTTATCATAACCCGGGGTCTGGTTGAGATTGGGATTTCGATTGATAGATGCTTGTGCTACAGGCCACAACAAGATGTTTTGTTCATTTTCACGACCTACAAGGAACGGATTTTTTTCAAAAACTACATCAAAACGGATATAATCCCACCAAAGCTTTCCTTCTGCTGCAAATTCTTTCATTCGCTCCTTCAGTATTAATGCATCAATTTCGGAAGCTGTAAGCGTATTCGAATAAAAACTATCGACTCCATAGGCACGTTTGGCAATTTTGTTGAGAGCAGTCACAGCTCCGTTACGGTCGTTTTTTGCATTTTTAATTTCTGCATCAAACAGTACAGCATCTGCATAACGATATACGATCACGTCCGAATCGAAAATACGAGTACCGCTTACCCAGGATCCAGCATACTTGTTTATCCATTGGAAAGTACCATTTTTCTTATCATCAAAGAACGTCTGGAAACTTACAATGGTTCGTCGGTCATTTTCATACTCTGAAAGCAATGCTTTGTAATCGGCCGTATAAAAACACCATTGTTGATGACTTCCCACTTTCACAGGATTTTCAATATATTCTGGGGAAATATACTGGGAGGGCACCAGCCAGTCATTCGTGGCACCACTTGTGTGTTCATCCTGAAGATAACTCCAGGCAAAGATAACCTCCGGTCCCCCTTCATTCTTAAAAATGGAAGAATAATCAGTTACTAAGCTGTAATTGCCGTTTCCCAGTACTGCAGCAACAGCCGTTGCAGCATTGTTGAGTGCCGCATCGCCTCCGTTACGTACCTTAAACATCCAAAGATTATAATCAGCTTTTAACATGTTTATAGAGGCCTGTGAAGCTAATTTACGGTCGGTTACAGAGGCGGGCATATGACTAAGCGCAGCATTAATATCATCACCAACTTGCTTAAACACCAAATCTGCCGCATCGCGACCGGGGAACAATCCTTCCTGTTTATCTGACTCAAAACCTTCCAGCAATACCGGAGCATCTCCCCAAATTCGGCCTATCCAGTAATAACAGAATGCACGCACGAAATAAGCATTGGCCAATACCTTATTTTTTGTTTCTTCACTGACAAATTCTATTTCTGGTGTATATTTCAGGATTAGATTAGCCTGATTGATCGTCGTATATAAATCAGTCCAATTGGCATAACCATGGTTGGTGGGAATCTGATTCTGATAAATCTGATCTCGTGCCGTCTGACCAGCAAGTCCGTCGGCCCACAATCCTGTTCGATACTCTCCCCAGTACATGTAGCCTTGCTCAAATGTAGATCTGAATCTGTTATATAGCCCATATATAGCCGAAGTAGCATCTCCTTCATCCTGCCACATAGAGTTGGCAGATACCTCACTCTTTTGTACGATGTCCAGATCACCGTGACATGCTGTCAATAACGTAAAAAAGGACATTAAGCATATGATGATTTTACTTTTCATGATTCTCATTTTTGTAGTGTGATTTAGAATGTAACTTTTACTCCGATAGAATATTTACGAATAGGAGGATAATTGTAATAACCAGCATTATATGTGGTGGATGCACCTACTTCAGGTGAAACGCCTTCCACTGCGGTGAAATAATGCAGATTATTACCAGCTAAGGTAATGGCCAGATTTTGCATACCCAGTTTACCTAATTTTGAAGAAGGTACATTGTATTGCAGGCTAATTTCACGAATACAAAGGTAATCACCTTTATAGTTGAAGATGTTGGATGTACGACTAAAATTGGCATTTCCGTCATCCGGATCATTGGCTGTAAAACGAGCATATTTTGTTTTATCACCGGGAGCTTTCCATGTTTGTTTTACCTTATCAATCAATGTGTAATTATTGGCAAAGGTGTTCATAAAATATCGCATTTCAGAGTTGTTGTTGATTGAGTGTCCCAATGCCCAATCAACAAAAACATTTAGAGATATATTTCTGAATGTAAGATTGTTATTTAAACCTCCTGTAGAGTGTGGAACAGTGTACCCCAGAAAAAACTGATCTTGACTGTCAATGTAATCTTTATCGTTTCGGGTCTGACTACCTGGCCTGTTCTTCCATTCATAGTCTCCGATATGCTTTCTTCCGGCAATTTTCTTCCCGTCTGAAGGGAGATAGCCTTTTGCCGAATTATCATACATCGCTGTTTTGGCTTGTTCTTCCGTTTCAATGATATAGTCTACCATATATCCATAATAACGGTAAAGCGACTCACCTTCAGCAGTTCCACCGAAAGCCGTTCCGTCGGCTAGGGTGATACCCCCGATACGATTCTTGTCTCGTCCGTTATCTGGCAATTTAAGCACCTTGTTTTTTACAAAACTCCAGGTGAATTTCGAAGTCCATTCAAAATCTTTTGTACGAATATTGGTCGAACCAATCTCCAGGTCGAATCCATAAAATTTTACTTCTCCAATATTTGTTTGTACAGAAGAAAAACCGGTGGTATTTGGCAACTCTTTGCTAAAAAGTAGGTTTTCTGTGATTTTATCGAAATAATCTGCTGAGACTGTGAATCGATTCTTGAAAAGTGACAGATCGAATCCCAGGTCGAGTTGCGTAGAGGTCTCCCAGGTCAGATCCATATTTGGCATAGTAGAAGCTACAATACCCGCAAATCCATCATATCTTGCATTGGTGGAATACCTTCCGTACGCATCGTACAGACCAATTGCATTGTTCCCTGTTTGGCCGTAACTAACTCTGATTTTCAAGTTATCAAGATTTTTTATTCCCTGCATAAAGGGTTCATCCGAGATAATCCATCCGGCTGATGCTCCTGGAAAGAATCCCCACTGTTTTCCTTTTGCAAAACGTGAGGAAGCATCCTCCCGAAATGTTGCAGAAAGCAGATATTTTTTTTGAAAATCATATGTCAAACGACCGAAATAACCAATCGTCACATCCTGAGTAAAATTGCTGGTTGCATCCTTCTTATTGGGGCCTGCGGTCAGTGTAGGCACCTTATCAGAACTAGCCCCATCAACGGAAGCCCCCAGGGATTGGTTACTGTCCTTCTGATAAGAGTGTCCTCCCATTATAGATAATGAATGATCGTCTAACCCCTTAATATAGGTTGCATAGATCTCCAGTTTGTCTCGTTTAAGCTCGCCAAAGGATGAACTGGCTGGACGGAGTCCGTTAAATTCATTGGCTCTCTGAAAGCTGTTGCTTTGGTAATGATGGTTGTAGGTTGATAATTGCGATTCAATTTTCAGATCATCAAAAATGCGGTAAGTAAGTTTACCAAAAGCTGACAATCTTTTATCTTCTCGGCTTTGATCATTATAATAGGCATACCAGAGTGGATTGGGTGAGGTAGCATTGTATCCTTTGGTGGGGGTTCCATCATCATTGTACTTTTTCTGAGTGGGTGGTGTCGCCAAACCCCTTGAAATGACATTCATCTGATTAGGGTACTCCTGTGAATTAGCTCTGGAATAGTCGAATCCCGCGACAAGTGACAAATATTTATTGATGTTTACATCGATGTTACTGCGTAAATTCAATCGGTCGAACCCAGTGGCTATGGCAACACCGGCGTCGTCGGTATAGCCAAGGCTGACATTGTAACGAATCCCTTCATTTCCCCCATCAAGTCCGACATAATAATTTTGCCAAACTGCCTGCTTGTAGATTTCATCCTGAAAGTTGTTATCCTGAAATATCAGCGTTTTTGTCGGATCAATTGGATCGGGCATGGAATAATAACCTGCCGGGATAGTCTCTCCTTCTCCCAGATAACGAGTAGAATAGATGGAGGTAGCTGTATTGCCGGAACTGGCGGAATAACCATCCATTGAATTATACTTTGCATTGGGACCTGCAGCTACTGCCGGACGAACAATACTCAGATAATCCCTGGCGTTCATGAACTTATAGAGTGTCCCTGCTTCCTGTAATGCCATGTTTGCTTCGAAGGTGATGTTCGGAGCTTTGCCAACAGATCCTTTTTTCGTTGTAATCAAAACAACCCCATTGGAAGCTCTTGAACCGTATATAGCTGTGGATGAGGCATCTTTAAGAACTTCTATTGATTCAATATCGTTCGGATTTATCCCACTAAACGCTCTTTCAACTCCATCTACCAGGATGAGTGGTTCATTGCTCTTGTTGATGGAGGAACCGCCGCGAATCCGAATGGTTGCATCTTCACCTGGCGTATTGTTGTTTGAATAAATACGTGTTCCGGAAATTTTCCCTTTCAATCCTTCTCCTACCGTGTTTACCGGTACATTTTGTAATACCTCTCCACCCACTTTGGTAATGGCAGACGTGATGGTACGGCGTGACTGGGTTCCATATCCCACGACCACCACTTCATCAAGACCTACTGTCGATGTGTTTAAAACAACATTGATGACCGGTGAGCTTGTCACTCTCACTTCCAATGTTTGATAACCCACATATGAAAAAATCAGTGTTGAACCGGAAGTAACGGCCAACGCATAATTCCCGTCAATATCAGTGACGGTACCATGTGTGGTTCCTTTCACAACCACAGAAACACCAGGTAAAGTTTCACCTTCGTTATCGCGCACTTCACCTTTAACCATTATCTCCTGTGCCTGGAGAAAAGCAACTGAAAAGATTATACCAGTTAATAAGGCCAAAAATCGATAAATTTTTCTCATCTTTGTATAGATTTTAAAAATAATTGTGTTTTTAAATTCTTCCAGAAGGGGGTATTGTTTAGAGGACACACTCCCTTCTCTATTTTACCAAAAAACCAATGCCCTGGAGGTTCTCCCTGAGAGCATCATACTCTTCCCTTTCGAATGTGGCAAAAGGAGGGCGGCAGGGTCCACATTCGATTCCAATCAGATTCATGATGGCTTTTCCGCCTCTCACGCCACCTCCATATTGAATAATGATTTTTACCATTTCTACCGACTGCATCTGAAAGGCACGCGCCGTTTCCACATCGTTACTTTCCATAGATTTCAGAATATTCAGATAAACATGGGGTATATAGTTATACGTACTTCCCACACCGGCTACGGCTCCGAGTGCTAATCCACAAATCAGTGTCTCGTCGAAGCCATGCAACACCTCAAATGCCCCGTTATCCAGCTGAATACAGTCGCCCATTTCCATCAGGTTGTTGTGTGTAAACTTCACTCCGGCCAGGTTGGGAATAGTTTTTTTCCCTTCGTGAAGAAATTGTGCAACCGAAAGGTTTACCCCGGTCATGGAGGGCATGTTGTAGTAATAGAATGGCAATTGAGGAGCGGAAGAAGCAATGGGCGTAAAGAAATCGATCAGATCCTTCACTTTTTCAGGCTTGAAAAAAGAAGGGGCGATACATCCGATTCCATCTGCGCCTTTCACTGCAGCATGACGTGCCAGCTCCATTGCCTCGCGCTGGTTATTGCTGCCCACATGGGCAATAATTTGAAAGTCTCCTTCACCACGTTTTATCCATTCCTCCAAGATCAGTTTTCTTTCGACAGTGGTGAGGGAAGTAAACTCTCCTGTCGTCCCGCAAACAAATACACCCGATATTCCGGAATCTTTAATATGCTGTGCATATTTTCTGATCACAGAATAATTTATATCGCTGTTAGTATCAACGGGTGTAAAGGTTGCAGCAATTAGCCCTTTTAGTTTTTTGTAATTGTTCATAGATATTTTAATTGGTAAATATACTTTTTGTGTTCGGCTGATGATTACAAGGATGAAAAAGCCTTATAAACACTTTAAATAGCAACATCGCACTGTACCGATCAAATCAACCGTTTTGCTGAGCAATGTGATATTGATTTCTTTGACTGATAAAAATTCTGTAAACCTCAAAATGCTCCTCCAAGGCCTTTCTATACCTGTCTTCGTCTCCATCTTTTAGTAACTGTAGCAAGTCCTGATGGCTTACAATCCGCCCTTCCTCTTTTAAACGGATATTAATGGGTGCCAGAAACTCCTGAAATTTGTCCTTCACAAATGTCATCACAGGATGAATGATATTCTGGAATTCGGAGATAGTTTTGTTGCCAGTTATTTTATAAAGCTTTGTGTGAAAAGCAAATTCACTAAAAGGAGCATATTCGTTGTTTTCATACATGATTCCTACATTCACAATCTCTTCCAGATCTGCAATATCATCAGGAGTAATTATTCGGAATATTTCACTACAAATGCCTATTTCAAGAACAATCCTAAATCCGAGAATATCAAAGAGGGTATCTTCACTTAGAATTCTCGGATCAACAGCACGTTTCATTCCGCCGAATATAGAAGGCTCGGAAAGTACCATGCCCCGTCGTGTGCGTGTCTCCACTATTCCCATCATCTTCAGTCGGCTTAATGCCTCCCGTACTACACTCCTCGACACCCCCAATGAGACGGTTAATTCCATTTCATTAGGAATAGCATCTCCTTTTTGCAAGTCCTTCTCTTTGAAATAGTTCAAAAGCCTGTCCTCGACCTGATCTACCAGTGTAGTTGAATTGTTTTGAATCCTAAGCCTTTCCATCGTAAGATTATTTTCAAATATATTTTCTCACTTAAAAATGAGCGATGTTTTCAGATAAAAATGCACAACAGATATTATTAATCTGATTTGTCTGACAAATAAATGAAGAATATTTTAAATATTTGTTATAAAACCTGATATTTAACAATAATATAACTTTTATTAACGTATTGAGAGGTGAAATTTATTGCAGAGGCTCTCTGCTGCATAAAAACATTACGAATCTTGATATAGTTTGATGGAAATATTAAACTATGAGATATTATATAAACCTTTTCATCCTATTATGTCTTTCTTTTCCCTTAAAGTACTCAACTCCTTAAACTTTTCTCTGCACTACGCAATAGATTTGAATTCAATTCAACTGATTTGCTTAAATGATATCTTAAATGTAGGTCCATTTGCGATGTAGACGCTGTGGAGGAAATAGGAAAAAAGAGTAACTGGTTGTCAAAAGTATTTACTGTTCCACATCAATGGATGCAGACAGCATGCTTACGCTCATAAACAGAGATGTGGAAACAATAAAAACACTTGTTGACAATTACAGGAATGAAGAAATCTATCTATGGACAGGACTTGTCGCTGCTGAAATCATTCATACGTCAAGATTATTATATCATCTACAACCGCAGAGTAACTATGTTCACCTGTTTGATTTTTCTAATTTTTC
>NZ_DIQL01000037.1:15989-17550 GCF_002427225.1 Proteiniphilum sp. UBA5463
ATCCAGAAAAGAGTTTCGTAAAATAACCGAAAAAGAATTGTTGAAATTCAGGAAACTGTAAGAAAGAGTCAATTTGGGGAATTCCCTGTTATGGATTTTAGATAAGGGTCAAATTGTAGAGAAAGAGGAAACCTATTTCGATTCCTTCTTGCTATCATATTGTTCTCACGAATTTCAACGTCCTGCAGGAGTCCTTCACCCTTACACTTCATTTCTATTTTTCAAACACATTTTAAATATATTCAATCATGATGTTCAAAAATTTTGTCGAAAAATGAGAATGTTACCCTTAAATTAACTAAACTTGCAGTCAGTAATTTTATTCGACAAACACACGGTTGGTTTATTAGATACAAGATACATCCATGATTTTTTCTATCATATTATAGGCAACTCAAAATCAAATACTTTGAAATATGGACAACTTAACATTCACTGCATTCGACACCGAAACAGCAACTAGTCATAGTGCGAGTATTTGTCAGATTGGATTTGTTGTTGTTAGAGAAGGACAAATCACAAGCGAAAAATCATATCTTATTCAGCCGCCGGGCAATGAATATGAAGCTCGACACTCTTGTATTCATGGAATTGATTCATTAAGAACAAAAGATAAACCTTTATTTCCTGAGGTTTGGGAAAATATTAAAGATGAATTTATAAGTTCACTACTTGTAGCACATAATGTAAGTTTTGATATAAACATATTAAATTCAACTCTTGCATATTACAATTTGCCAAGACCACAATGTAATTGTGATTGTACTTATCAGCTTTCTGGATTAAAATTAAAGTCTCTCGCTGAGTCTTTAGGAATTGTAATGACGAAGCATCATGATGCTCTTTCAGATGCCAAAGCTTGTGCCCAAGCCTATTTGTTTCTTAAGCAAGGGATTAAACCAAATCTAACTTTAATAAGAGAATATAAGAATTCAAACCCTTTTGCTGGACATGAGAAACTTACAGGAAACATTCTTAAACCAGATTTGAATGTTGAGAATATTTTAAATCCATTTTACGCAAAAAAAGTAGTATTTACAGGGATTCTGCAAACCATGACAAGAGATGAAGCGGCAAAAAAAGTTAAAGATTTGGGAGCTGATATCGATACTGGTGTCACTAAACGAACAGATTTTGTTATCGTTGGACAAGGCGCAGGACCTTCAAAATTGAAGAAAATTGAAGACCTAAATTTGTCGGGCTTCAAAATCCGAATTATTATAGAGGACGATTTCTTAAATATGATAAAATAAGAGCTGCGGGCAAGTAAAAAACATTACTGTTAGTAACAGAAATGCTCCAAATATATGTGAATTCGCTTTTATAAGACTATGCTAAATTATTATTATAAAGACTCAATCTGTTCATTCTTAACAAAGAGTGTTGATCAGGTAATAGGTGAAATTACCATATCGAATCAATTTGATTCCAATTTAAATCAGAATCATTCATGGGTAGCTGAAATTAATTGTTTACAAAAGGCCCTTCAAGGATTGGAAGGCACTATTTTCTTTGAATTCTCTATTCCTCGAATGGGAAAAAGAGTGGATACATTGATCAT
>NZ_DIQL01000037.1:17740-18396 GCF_002427225.1 Proteiniphilum sp. UBA5463
CAGGTATGGGATTATGCACTGGATTTGAAAAACTTCCACGAGCCAAGCCATCAAGCACTGTTAGTGCCTATTTTAGTAGCAACAGAAGCAAAGAACATATTCAGTGAGATTGTCACTACCTCTCATAACGACAATCTGATTCTTCCAATCAAAACCAACGGGGAAAGTTTGAAAATCATTATACATGCTGTATTGGATTTTTATGATGAAATCCAAACTGTTGACCCTACCGGTTATGCTGCTGGAAGGTACTCTCCCACCCCTACAATCATTGAAGCTGCAATCTCACTCTATAAGAACCACACCGTAGATGAGATTACGAGAAGTGATGCAGATGCAACAAATCTCTCCAAAACAACTGACACAATCTCTGAAATTATCACCCAAGCAAGGGAGAATAACAAAAAAATTATCTGTTTTGTCACCGGAGTCCCTGGTGCAGGGAAAACACTTGTGGGATTGAAAGTTGCGACTACACACTTGGATGATGAAGGTGGAGAAGCAAGTGTTTATCTTTCAGGGAATGGTCCATTGGTGGCCATTCTACAAGAAGCGTTGGCACGTGATAAGATCAAAAATGAAAAGGAGAAAGGGATCACTTTGACCAAAGGGAAAGCCAAGTCGAGCGTCAAAACATTTATACAAAACATCCATCA
>NZ_DIQL01000037.1:18640-19094 GCF_002427225.1 Proteiniphilum sp. UBA5463
ATCACTCGGAGCCTGAATTTTTGATTTCCTGTCTGAATAGGCATGAAGATTGGGCAGTTATTGTTTGTCTCGTGGGTGGTGGTCAGGAAATCAATACGGGCGAAGCCGGAATTTCAGAATGGTTGGCAGCTATAAAGAATTGGTACCCACATTGGAGTGTCCATATATCACCGAATTTAACTGATTCTGAATATTCAGCAACCGATGCTATTGCAGCACTAAGCAATGTAACCGAAGTGCATCTCAATCCCGATTTACATCTATCCGTCTCCATGCGTTCATTTAGAGCTGAAAACCTTTCTCTTTTTGTGAAAAATATGTTGGATATCCAAAAAGAAAAAGCAATTGAAACGTTCAATCAAGTCAAAGAGAAATACCCTATCGTGTTGACAAGAGATCTGAAAAAGGCAAAACAATGGTTGAAAGAGAAGGCTAGAGGTAGTGAAAGGTATGG
>NZ_DIQL01000038.1:0-14445 GCF_002427225.1 Proteiniphilum sp. UBA5463
GCGCTCCCTTATTTATTCTTATTTTCATTCAACTTTTGTTTTTAGGATAAAATAATCCGTAGGACGACTACTGGTGAGTTCTCCCGTAAAAAAACGTTTTTTGCCTGTTTTAGGATTGGATATATACACCTTGTAGGGCACGGAATATCTCTCTACTTCATTAAAGATCAGTATTTTTCTTTTGTCGTAGGCATCAACGGTTACCTCTACCGACAACTTCTTGTCCAATGGTGCTTCAAGCTCCTGTTCCATAATTCCAAAAGACGCTTTGGTGTTATGTAATACGGGTTTTGAATCAACCAGATCAGGGATGGCAATTTCAGGGAGCGTAGCGCCGAGTAACCGTCGGAATTTTTGTTCGTCCCAATATCCGGCGGGGTTATAAAAGAGAATCTTCCGCGTCGATTTTTTAAAAGGATAGCATGTGAGGGTAACGGGAGAGGAAGAGTTTTTGTTATCGACAACTAAAGATTCCATTTCGTTAAGAGCGCCCTCATTTATTTCAAATTTTTCCCAATCGTAAACCACACTGTCTATTTGATATTTGCTTGTGGGAGCCAGCAGAAGCTTGATCTGTTGCTCTTTGTAATCATTGCCAACTTTTATCAGCATGGTTACATCCTCATTCATGAGATTTTCATTGAGTGTAAGCTGCAGTTTGTTGCCACCTCTTTTCTCTACACGGAAATCTATAAAGTCGCTTAAGAAATAAACAGTAGCCGGTTCTTTTTCACCGAAAGGAAAAGAGACGGGTTCACCATCGAGGGTATATGCACGGGTAGTAAATGGGGCGTCCATAAAAGAAACAATATCAATCAGCCTCCAGTTGTCTGACTTAAAATTGATTTCCTTTCTGTTGTTCGTTTCCGAAAGTACAACATCCATCTGTTCTCCGGGAAGAAAATCTTCCACAAAAATATCGCTATTGCAACCGGATATGAATATCAGGATGCTTAAAAACAGCGATTTATGTATTTCCTTTTTCATATTTTATGCTTCTATTACCTACAGACACACTGATAATCAACTGATAAGTTTATACCGTTCATCGTAACTTTCAAAAGATTATCTATTGATTTTTGTGCGACTTACAATGAGAATTAACCATTACTACAGACGCATAATATGGAGAATTGCTGCATCATTAAATGTTAACAAAAACTAACCATCCAATCTCCCTGCTCAATGATACGATTAACCCCCCGTATCGGATATTTATATTGTGCATTATTGAAAATAATACAATTGATAGAGATATACAACGGTGAATTAAAAATGAATATCAATACCCGTGCAGAAAGAGGCCGATGTCCGACACCGGGAAATTGAAATGATTGGCCACGTAGGAATTGACCATTTTCCCAGCATACATGTAAAAGCCAGAAGCAAAACCCCGGTCGAACCGGGCAAAATGGTCCACCCCTCCGCAATCGGCCATAGAAGAGAACAGCGTTACAAAAATATTGCTCAAAGCGATGGAAGAAGTACGTGCCACACGCGAGCTAAGGCTCATCTCACAGAAGTGCAACACCCCAAATTTTTCAAAGATTGACGGATGGCCAGGCAAACAGGCCTCCATTGTGGTTTCGAAACATCCTCCCTGCGCCATACGCAGGTCGATTATGATGGCCCCTCTCTTCATTTCCCTTATGAGGTCGCCGGAGATACGGTAAAAGTGTGATTTGTTGATATACTGCATTGCGCCAATAACTACATCGGCAGAGCGAAAAACATTTCTCAGCACGTTGGGTTGCAATATAGAGGTGAAGACCGGACTACCCAATTCGTGACGAATATTCCGCAGCTTCGATATATCGTCATCGAACACTTTAACCGATGCTCCCAGCGCCATGGCTGCCCTGGCAGCCATGGCGCCGGCCACACCGGCACCAATGATTACCACTTCAGTGGGTGATATGCCGGGGATGCCGCCAAGAAGGATTCCCTTACCACCATGGGCATTGCTTAACAGCTCGGCAGCCAGCGTAATGGAGGAAGCTCCTTCAATTTCGGAGATAGAAGTAACAAAGGGTGACACGCCGGTTTCATCATAAATAAGTTCGTAAGCGAGCGCATTAATCTTTTTCTCCGACATCAATTCAAGCAGTGGTGTAGAAAGCCTGTGAAGGTAGAGAAACGAAAAGACTGTACTTCTTAATCGCATCATCTGAACTTCTTCCAATGTTGGAGGCAAGATTTTAAGGATAAGATCGGCTTGAAAAACCTCTTTTGCTGTCTCTACAATCTCAGCACCCGACTCAGCATAATAGCTGTCGGAGTAGTTTATCATATACCCCGCCCCTGCTTCAAACAATACCCTGTAGCCAGATGACACCAACAGAGAAACAGCTTCAGGGGTAAGAGCCAGACGTCTTTCCACCTCCTGATTTTCTTTGGGTATTCCAATAACAGTTGAAACCTTTTGTTTCTCTGCTTTGAGTAATAACTCACGCACAAAAAACGAAGTGCTTTTTTGAGAATCGTTGATCATTCTTTTTTTTTGTATTTTAATTGCTCCTCAACTCCGCGAACCGTTAAATTAATATCCTCTTTGGTAATCATTCGGTCAGTATGATAAACAATTTGCGCTCTTTTGTAATAACACTCTCTTTGAGCCAAATGTTCCGTTATAAACGGAATAATCTCCTCTCTTGGCTTACCTGCAATAAGCGGGCGTACAGTTTTCGATGCCAGCAGACGGGCAGCAAGTTCTTCCGGATCGGCCTGAATATAGACGGTGGTGCCGGCTTTGTTCATAACATCCATATTATCGAAAAAACATGGTGTACCTCCGCCTGTAGAAATTACCACATCTTCAATATTGGCCACTTCTAGAAGTGCCCGGTTCTCTATTTTTCGAAATTGCTCCTCCCCTTTTTCCGCAAAAATATCAGATACAGACTTCCGGTATTTGTTCTCTATAAATGCATCCAGATCGATAAATGATAGTGATAAAGACCTGGCCAGCCGTTTCCCCACGGTGGTCTTCCCCGAACCCATATACCCTATAATAAAAATTCTATTCATACTCATTTACTTTCTGATTATCGCCACCTCATAATAATGGAGCAAAAAGTCGCAACAAAGATTCAAAAAAACGTTGCATAACGGGCCTCTTAACCCATTCTCTCATCAACACCAAATCAGAAAAGCGTTGATCTTCAACAAAAATATCATTGGCCTGCTCCCCAAGTTTTTCATCATAAATAAATGCCTCAACCTCGAAATTCTGTTCAAAACTTCGTGAATCAAAATTGGCAGATCCTATTAGAGTCAGCGAATCATCGAACATCATCATTTTAGAATGAAGAAATCCCTTATGATATTTATATACTTTCACACCTGCTTTCAACATATCCTTTATATATGAACGTGATGCCATCTGTACTAACGGCACATCAGATCGTTTAGATATCATGAGCCTTACATCCACTCCGCGAATAGCAGCAGCCTTCAGAGCATCTATCATTGCATCGGGAGGAAGAAAATATGGAGTCTGAATGAAGATAGATTTTTGGGCATCGTAGATTGCCTGCATTATGCCGTGAGATATCTCGTTCTCTTCACTCAATGGGCCGCTGTTAACGATCTGCATGGGACACTCCCCAAAGTTTCCCAGCATAGGAAAATAATTGCGCGATGTAATCAGGGTTTGAGAAACAAAATACCAGTCGATAAGGAAAACCGACTGCAATCCCTGAACTCCTTTACCCTCAATCCGAGCATGCGTATCTCGCCAGCAACCCCAATCGAATCCCATTATGTATCGGTCAGCAATATTCATTCCGCCAACATATCCTATCTGTCCGTCTATAACCACTATTTTGCGGTGAGTCCTGTAGTTCAATCTTGAAGTGATTGCAGACCAGGTAAGTTTTAAAAAAGGCTCGGTTTCTATGCCGGCTCTACGGAATTCTTCCAGGAATTTCTTCTTAGCTTTCCTTGACCCGAAACTATCATAAATGATACGTATTTCCAGTCCCTCCCTAGCTTTACGAATAAGTGCCTCCTGCACCTTCATGCCTATCTCATCATCATTCAAAACATAATATTCTATGTGAATATGTTGTCTTGCCTTTTCAATATCAGCGAGCAAATGATCGAACTTGTCTTTTCCTGAGGTGAATAACTTCACATTATTTCCCCCCAGCAAAGGGGTATAATCCAAATTTTGCAGCAATTTAACTATGTTGGCATGTTTTTCAGGAAAAAAAATCTCCACCGGCGTATCCATCTCATCCAAAGGACGCTTTTTTAGTTTGCTGTACATCCGCCTTGAGATTACATATTTTTTTGTTGTATCCTGCCCGAAAACAGCATACCATATGATTCCTATGAAAGGCAAAAAGACAACAGCAAGGATCCATGCCACAGTTTTAATGGGATTCCTGTTCTCCGAAATAACCACCACCACAATACTTATCACCGTAAGGAGATAAAGTAGCTCAATGATCATAAGCAATGTATTGTTCAACTGCATGGTTATATCCGGTATTTACCGTCACTAATATCTTCTAAAATATTCAGGTAGGAATGATATCGGCTTTCACTGATATAATGCTCTTCCACTGCTTTAAGAACAGCACAATCGGGTTCATTAATGTGCAGGCAGTTATAATATTTGCATTTCTGAGATATTTTGAATATCTCAGGAAAATAGTGCGATACTTCTGCCGTGACCATATCTATAGTTCCGAATCCCTTGATACCGGGTGTATCTATTATATATCCGCCATTATCCAGTTCTACCATTTCGGAGAAAGTGGTGGTATGCATCCCTTTGCTATGATATTCTGAAATTTTACCCACTTTCTGTACCGATTCACCCTGCATTTCATTGATGATGCTTGATTTTCCAACACCTGAATGACCGGCCAGCAGGACAATCTTATCCCTGGTAATCTCTTTGAGTTCGTCAACCCCTTGTCGGGTTACCATGGAGGCTTTTATACAGCGATAACCGATAAGAGAATAGAGATGAACCATGCTGTTCATATAACCGGTATCTTCCTCATCATACAGGTCTGTTTTGTTAAAAACGAGACAGACTGGGACCGAATATGCTTCGGCAGTAACAAGGAACCGGTCAATAAACACAGTTGTAGTCTCGGGTGAGTGTATTGTGATACAGAGCAACGCCTGATCGATATTTGCGGCGAGTATATGTGCATGTTTGGAAAGCTTGGAAGACTTGCGGACAATATAGTTTTTACGATCTTCTATATCGGTAATAAAAGCCGTGCCATCAAGATTTACATCCATGAAAACAATATCACCCACTACAACGGGACTTGTACTGCGGATTCCCTTAAGCCTGAGGTTCCCTTTTGCTTTACACAGAAAATCATTGCCGCTTTTATCGCGTACCAGATAGGTGTTACCGGTATTTTTAATTACAAGCCCTTTCACCCTCTTCTGGTTATACTCCTCTCCGCCATTCGTCATTAAACGGTAAGTATTTCTTTCTCCTTTTCGGCAAACATATCATCCACTTTTTTGATATATTTATCGTGGAGTTTCTGAAGCTCATTTTCACCATCTTTTCCCATATCTTCCGGGAGACCGTCTTTAACCGCTTTTTTCACTTCATCAATACCCTCTCTTCTGGCATTTCGTATACTTATCTTAGCATCTTCGGCTTCCTGCTTGGTCTGTTTCACAAGTTGTTTTCTGCGTTCTTCCGTAAGGGGTGGTATACCCAATCGTATAACTTCTCCGTTGTTTTCGGGTGTGATACCTACATCGGAGTCCTGAATGGCCTTTTCCACTACTTTCAACATAGGTTTTTCCCACGGTTGCACCATAATGGTCTTGGCATCGGGCGTGGTTACCGTTGCCACATTCGACAGAGGAACAAGGCTTCCATAATATAACACACGAATTCCGTCCAGAATACGAGCGTTGGCACGACCGGCCCTGATACGTGAAAATGTCTCATCCAGGAATTCAAGGGTCATTTGCATTTTTTCTTCTGTCTCTTTTTTAATTTTCATTGTTTCCATAACTATCTATTATTTTTGTTGTTTTCAAGTCTTATCAAAATAGTTTAACTGACACTAGACTATTGCTTGCTATGGCATAGCCCAAATGAATTCGTCCTCTGTATATCATTTAATGCAAAAGTTGCTCGTCATGACAAAGTCCATGCAAGCATGGCCTCTATTCATTTGACTTAAGTAAATAGTGTGAACAAAAATAGTGAAAAAATTTTAATTTCTCTACAAATGTACCACTGTTCCTATATTATTGCCATCTATAAGCTTTTTAAGGTTACCGAAAGTGTCCATATCAAAAACCACTACAGGCAAGTTGTTCTCCTTGCACATGGTTGTAGCTGTCAGATCCATCACTTTCAATCCTCTGTCGTAAACCTCATCGAACGAAATACTCCGGAACTTAGTGGCTGTGGGGTCTTTTTCGGGATCCGCCGTATAAACGCCATCTACACGGGTACCTTTAAGCATTGCATCAGCCTCTATCTCAATTGCTCGTAACGCAGATGCTGTATCTGTCGTAAAAAAAGGATTTCCGGTACCTCCGGCAATTATTGCTATCTCTCCTTTTTCCATAGCTTCAATAGCCTTCCACTTGGAATAGAATTCTCCTACCGGTTCCATTCGTACAGCTGTAAAAACACGGTTTTTTTGTCCCACAGAAACAAGTGCCGAGCTAAGTGCCAGGCTGTTGATTACTGTGGCAAGCATTCCCATCTGATCACCTTTTACACGGTCAAACCCTTTGGTAACACCGCTCACCCCCCTGAAAATATTGCCTCCACCAATCACAACAGCTATTTGTACACCCATATGTGAAACTTCTTTTATTTGTTCCGCATATTCTTCAAGGCGTATTTCATCTATCCCGTACTGTTTGCCGCCCATAAGCGATTCACCGCTGAGCTTGAGTAAAATTCGTTTAAATTGCATATATCATGTTTAATTATTTGAGTTCGAAATAAAAAAATCCAAAATATAAGACCTCTATTTGTACTTAACTCTGTTTTATTCATGAAGTATCTCATGTACAATCATTCATCAATAAAAGTCACTTCTTTAAATGAGTATCTCCTCCTAACTTCATTTTCCAACGTTTTCAGTACTAAATGTCCCGTTGGCAGCACATTCTCAATTATGGCTTTAAATTTACCGTTTTTGTCTTCAAACCAATAATAATCGTTTATACGGTAGAGATCGAGCATATACTCATCCTCAATAGAATTGGTACCTCCATGCTCAAATTCACGATAGAGCATAAAAAATTCCCTCATAAATATGTTAAATATGTATTCCATGTCCTGTTCCGATCCTGTAATTTGCTTCAGGGAAACCGGATTAGGCAAATCGGGCGGAAAAATCTGCTGATTTATGTTTATACCAATACCAATAACCGAGTTCTCAATTTGCTTTCCCTGTATATCGTTTTCTATGAGCATACCGCCTATCTTTTTGTCTTTCCAATAAATATCATTGGGCCATTTTATTCGGATGTCGCTTACAAACTGGTCCAGCGTATTTTTGACAGCCAGTGAAGCTATACGCGAAATAATAAACTGTCCGTTAGCCTCCACGTTTTTTGGATATATCAGGAGGCTGAACAACAAGTTTTCTCCTTTCGAGGAAAACCATGATGTACCCATTTGTCCACGCCCCCCGGTCTGATATCCGGCAATCACAACCGACCCCTCTTCAGGATGTTCTTCCCTGGCAATTTTTTTTAGCATGAGGTTTGTTGAATCAACCTCATCGACCCTTATTGTTAGACGCTCTTTACTTAACTGATCCATAATATAGGTTTTGATGTTTTTTGGGTAATTTTTTAATTACCTCATCAACGGAATGATATATCCATTTTTTGAGTTCCATGTCGGGCATATCGCCATCGAGGTATATGGTGTTCCAATAGGTTTTGTTCATATGATAGGCACCTTCAACACACTCATATTCATCTCTTAACTTTATCGCCAGCTCAGGATCGCATTTCAGGGTAATGCTGAATCTGCCGGTATCAGTGGGAATCAGCGCAAACATCTTGCCCATAACCTTCATCACAATGGTTACATCGTCAAACGGTGTTGTTGCTTCTGAACCATGAACAGCAAGGCAAAAATCGAAAAGCTCTTCTATATTCATTGTCTTGAAGAATTCATAAATTAAACCCATTCCACCATAGAAATGCAAACCCTAAGCTTCATGCAGCAAGTAGTAATAATGCAATCGCTACAATCAAGCTGCAATATGTTTACAGAAAGGGCAAAAAAGCATCTTCAATATGCTCCAGCTCAAATTGTTGCTTATTCCACACTACAGCCACAATATCGAACCGGGCAGGCTTATCTATACAATTCATTTTCAGATAAATGCCAGCCGCTTGAATCATACGCCGCATTCGATGCTTCCCAATGGAATCCTCAGGATTTCCCCACTCTGTAGATGTACGGGTTTTAACCTCTACAAAAACGATATATTCACCCTCTTCCGAAATAATGTCGACTTCATAACCATGGCATTTCCAGTTTCTTTTAACAATACGGTGTCCTTTCGACTTTAAATAATTCACCGCCGCATCTTCACCTTTCCATCCCAGTTCATTGTGTTCAGCCATCTTTATTGTACCCAAAAAGCGTGTATACATCGTAAAAATACAAATTTACACCATAAATCCTTCTTTTTAGTGAAAATATTTTGTTTTTTTGTAACAGCAACGGGAAAGAGAATGCAACCTGTTATTAAACCCGTGTGTATTTGTATTAGGAATTTCAATAGTTGATTAATGGGAATAAAGAGTTACAAGATTCAAGGCAGAACGAAAACACGCACTAAAAAGGCTGAGTTTATGCTCAACGACGAAGAGTATGATCTTATCCATTTCTATCTGAAAAAATATAAGATCACCAACCGATCCCGTTGGTTTCGCGAGACCGTTCTCAATCATGTACTGAGAAATATGGATCAGGATTATCCTACTCTTTTCGAAGAAAATGAGATGAGGCGATAATAATTTTTTAATAATCTGTTCATTTAACATGCAAATATTGATTCATCGGTTGCTATAACATATCATGGACACAGAATCAGATTATCAAACATAATAATACTGGAGGCAAAAACGTGTTAGACGACGAATATTTTATGAGGCAGGCACTTCAGGAAGCTCATAAAGCACTTGAGAAGGAAGAAGTTCCCATTGGAGCTGTTATAGTTATTAATCAGCGCATTATAGCTCGCGCACACAATCTCACGGAGATGTTGAATGATGTAACTGCACACGCCGAAATGCAGGCAATAACAGCTGCCGCCAATGTACTTGGAGGAAAATACCTCACTGACTGCACATTGTATGTAACAGTGGAACCTTGTCCCATGTGCGCTGGTGCCCTTCGGTGGGCACAAATATCACGGATAGTTTACGGAGCACCGGATGAAAAAAGAGGGTATTCGCGCATCTCACCCTATCTACTGCATCCAAAAACTACAGTCAACTCCGGCATTATGGCTGAAGATTGTGCTGATCTGATAAAGATGTTTTTTACACGTTTCAGGTAATCCGTTCACAGTAAATGGGAAATAATCAATAAACGGAAATCTATTTTCCATTTTAGTAATTTTCGTAAAAAACTGCAAAATATAAAGAGGGCAAACCAGATACAATTTTGATTTCACCCTCTTTTATCCGTACTTTTATGGTAGACAAACACAAATACTCAAATCTCGAATACTGAATTTGCTCCGAGAGTCCTTAATAACTACAAGCATTATGCTCCGCTTGCAATGAAAGAGACATTTCAAAAGGTACTCAATATTTGTTTAATATTTGGAATTTATCTGATCTGGTCAGAACCTATAAACCCATTCAGCAAAAGCATTTACCCAACTTTGAAGAAACTTACGGGTGTCATCATTTTTCAGGCTGTTGTTTTCATCGAACAGCTGCAGCGAGTTCCCTATATATGCTTCCGGTTGCTGCATCATATATACGTTAAGGAAAACCATCGGCTGACGTAGTGCATGATTAGCTGATTCACCACCTAAGGCGCTCATTGAGCTGCTTACTATTGCGCCCGGTTTGCCGCCCCATTTATTTTGCCCATAGGGTCTGGATGCCACATCAAGCGCATTTTTCATTACCCCTGAGATAGATCTGTTATATTCGGGGGTAAAGAATAGGAAACCATCGGCTTCGCCGATTTTCTTTCTAAACTCAATCCACTCTAAAGGTGGATTTAAATCGAGGTCTTCATTATAATGTGCAAGTTGCCCTATCTCAACAATCTCCAGATCAAGTGAATCTGGAGCTAATCTTATCACTTCATTTGCCAATTTTCTATTGGCCGATTCTTTACGAAGGCTGCCTACCAATACGGCAATTTTCTTTTTACTCATATCTGAATCTTATTAAAGGTGCATTAATATTTATAGAAAATATTGAATGGAGATAACTCCATAAAATAATTAATATAATAACGTCATTATCACCTTTTTTGTTCCATAACAAATATTGATGAGCTATTGATACTGGTTTTCATAAAATATTTAAATATTTCTTGCCTGTTTGTCTTTCCGATAACCGGTGCATTTGTCCAAAAGATGAGTGCTGTCTTTTGTTTTGTCAAAACGAAGAAATATAATTTTTAAAATGAATTAAATCATTAATTAATAGATATTTATATATTGAACAATTTACATATGAAAGATGGAAATAGCCATTATTTCGTAAACCCTCCGCTCGCCTGCTGCTATTCCTTCTCCCTGCTCAATTGAACAATATCTTCCGACTCACAGCTTCTGCAGTGATCAGCTTTTTTCATGGTAACCATCGTCTCATTGCAACTATGGCATTTATACCAATAATCATCCGTTACATATGCCCCGCCTCTAAAAATAATCGCTCTTCCTTCAATTAGAGCTTTTGCCAGTTTTCTTCTCGCACCATCAAGCAGGCGTGTGAATGTGGGCCTGGAGACACCCATCTTTTCTGCTGCCTCCTCCTGGTAAAGACGTTCGTAGTCGGCCAACCTGATTGCTTCCAGCTCCTCATATTGGAGTACCACAGTATCCAACTCCCTCCTGGGTACTCCGAACGGCTTATATCCATCCATCAATGGCGGTTTCATTACTCTTCTGTTTTTTCTCCTCTTTGGCATAATACGTTTCCTTTATAACAATCTGCTTTCTGCTTTAAATGTAACTTTTACAAAATAGAATATTTTAACAATACTTCGGTAATTATTTTTTAAACATCTGACAATCAGCAAAAAGTGCTACTGAGTTTTGGGCAGGTATACTTTGTTGCAAAGTAATGGATTACATGGTGTTTCAAAACTTTTTTACCGGAATATTTTTTTTAAATTTTCGGCAATTTCCAGGGAGTTCTGTAATTGGCTTTAATTAAACTGTTCGCCTCATCACACCCTATGAACTTTCCTGCCTTAATATCCCAATCCAAAGCACTACCAACTCGGCAGGAGATATTTGCCATATGGCTAAGAATGGCAACTTCTGCACCAATAGCTACATCGGCATTGGGCAGTTTGCGCGAACGAATACTGTCAAGCATATTACCAGCATGCAGATACAAACCTTTGCCCTGCCCTTTTCTTTTTTCCACAGCCTCCATGCGTAGCGTGTTGGGTCTCTTTTCGTCGTCACAAGGATAGCAATAGGGGTAATTACGACTGTTGACAGCCTGTTCAGGCACCACTTCCCAGCCGTTGCGTGTAAGAATTAGCGTACCATTTTCACCAAGGAAAGCAACACCCTCACGCAGCCCGAACAACCCTGTTCCTATTCCACAAGCATGATCCCAAATAATATTGAAACCCGGATACTTATAGGTCACCATCAGAGTGTCGGGTGTCTCCATGGCATCATCGGGGTATCCATACTTTCCGCCGGCTCCATAAACATATGAAGGCAATCCAACATTCATTCCCTTCATCGCGTAATCGAGCAAGTGCACCCCCCAGTCTGCCATCAATCCGCCGGCATAATCCCAGAAGAAGCGAAAGTTATAATGAAATCTGTTCTGATTAAAATCGCGCTTTGGTGCAGGACCCAACCACATGTCGTAATCTACACCGGCAGGGGGTTGCGAATCGGGCACTACCGGCAGTGTCCATTTGCTGGTCTGATAAGCCCACACTTTAACGGTTCGCACACGTCCCAGTTGTCCACTTTGCACATAAGCTGCAGCTTCATCCCAGTGAGGATCGCTCCGCTGCCATTGCCCTACCTGCACAATCCGGTTATATTTTCTGGCAGCCTTAACCATCAGCCCACACTCTTCAATGGTGTTGGCAAGAGGCTTTTCTACGTATACATCTTTACCTGCTTCACAGGCTGCAATCAGCTGCAGGCAATGCCAGTGGTCGGGGGTGCCAATAATTACCATATCCACATCTTTGTTATCTATTACCCGGCGCCAGTCCTTAACCAGTTGTGGTGGTTTTTTACCGGTTAGCTTCTCCAAGTCAGCCGCACGCTTATAGAGCCACTGATCATCCACATCACATATAGAGATACATTCAGTTTCCGGGTATTGCAAGAACGCTTTCAGGTTGCTCCAACCCTGATTGCGGCAGCCTATCAGGCCTATTTTGATTTTATTCCCGGGAGTTGTCTTCCCATATATTGAAGAAAATGATTTCCCCATCAACGGAGTTAAACTTAAACCGGTTGCTGTAACAGCAGATTTTTTCAAGAAATTTCGTCTATCCATGATAATTGCAGTTTAAAATTCGCATTGCGCATTTAAAAATACTTTATGATTCTACCAAAAACAAGGCTTCTGTTGAAGCCGGTGGGTTTGAGGTATATAAAACCTATGATAAGGCAAAGATAATAAAGTTAGGATAAGTAAAATAATAATTAGAGTCTTAAACACCATTAACAATACAGTCATGTTCTGATCGCACTGGTTCAAGACAAAGATAGGAAAGTGTATATTGGCACCATTAACATATCAGTTGACGAAACAGATATGCTCTGATCAGGAAAACAAACCATACCGCACAACTTTGTTTAGGGTCAGTATAACTCTGAATAAATAGTTGTTCTTTGTTTTATAATATTTTGAAGCGTCCACGGGCAATAAAAGAGCTATTTTTAGTATCTTTGCAGCTTTAAATTAGTAATTATAGATTACGTAAAGTAGTCGCAGGTATAACTTACACGTAATATGCAAACCGTAACCCGAAACTCGAATATGTCAAAAAAGTTTAAACGTACTCTTATTACATCAGCCCTGCCATATGCTAATGGCCCGGTACACATCGGCCACTTGGCTGGGGTATATGTACCAGCCGATATCTATTCCCGCTATCTGCGCCTCAAAGGAGAAGAGGCACTTTTTATAGGAGGATCCGATGAACACGGTATTCCAATCACTATAAAAGCCAGGAAGGAGGGAGTTACGCCTCAAGATATAGTGGACCGCTACCATAAACTGATTAAAAAATCGTTTGAAGAGTTCGGTATCACATTCGATATATACTCGCGTACCACATCAGAGATTCACAAAAAGACAGCATCGGACTTTTTCCAGACACTTTATGAAAAAGGAGAATTCGAGGAACAGGAGAGTGAACAATATTATGATGAAGAAGCGGGCCAGTTTCTGGCAGACCGTTATATCACTGGCACCTGTCCCCATTGCGGAAACAAAAATGCCTATGGCGATCAGTGTGAACAGTGCGGCACTTCACTAAGCCCCAACGACCTGATCAACCCGAAATCGACTCTCAGCGGCAGTGTCCCGGTAATGCGTAAAACAAAACACTGGTACCTTCCTCTCAATAAACATGAGGCATGGCTACGACAGTGGA
Source organism: Proteiniphilum sp. UBA5463 (assembly GCF_002427225.1). Taxonomy (NCBI): domain Bacteria; kingdom Pseudomonadati; phylum Bacteroidota; class Bacteroidia; order Bacteroidales; family Dysgonomonadaceae; genus Proteiniphilum; species Proteiniphilum sp. UBA5463. Next base: position 13,820 of record NZ_DIQL01000038.1, read on the forward strand.
TCCTTGAAGATCACAAAGAGTGGAAAAGCAATGTGTATGGACAGTGCAAATCATGGCTCGATCTTGGACTGCAGCCGCGTGCCGTTAGCCGTGATCTCGACTGGGGTGTCCCTGTTCCTGTGGAAGGAGCTGAAGGTAAGGTGCTTTATGTTTGGTTCGATGCACCCATAGGATACATCTCAAACACAAAAGAGCTGTTACCCGATGAATGGGAAAAGTGGTGGAAAGATAAAGATACCAGATTAGTACATTTCATAGGTAAAGATAATATTGTTTTCCACTGCATTGTTTTTCCGTCTATGCTCAAAGCGGAAGGGACCTTTAACCTGCCTGACAATGTGCCTGCCAACGAATTTCTGAACCTTGAAGGTGATAAAATATCCACATCACGCAACTGGGCAGTATGGCTGCACGAATATCTGGAAGAGTTTCCCGGTAAACAGGATGTGCTTCGCTATGTGCTCACCGCCAACGCTCCCGAGACCAAAGACAACGACTTCACATGGAAAGACTTCCAGGCGCGCAATAACAACGAACTGGTGGCGGTGCTGGGTAACTTTGTGAACCGGGCGCTGGTACTCACCCAGAAGTATTTCGACAACAAGGTTCCTGCTGCCGGGGAGCTT
>NZ_DIQL01000038.1:14557-19602 GCF_002427225.1 Proteiniphilum sp. UBA5463
CCCAATATGACCGGGAAACCATTGAAGAGGCGCAGAAAGTGAGAGCGGCTGTAGAGTATAATCTCGATAACTATCACTTTCGGGAAGCACAAAAAGAGGCGATGAACCTGGCACGGATCGGGAACAAGTATCTGGCCGACTCCGAACCTTGGAAAACGGCTAAAACCGATATGAACCGCACAGCTACTATACTTAACATAGCATTGCAGATTACAGCCAATCTGGCAATTGTATTTGAACCATTTTTGCCGTTTTCATCGGTAAAACTCCGTTCTTTTCTTAACGTAGGCAACTTGCAATGGGATGACCTTGGCAACTTCAACCTGCTTCCGGAGAAACATATGTTGGGAAAATCAGAGCTCCTATTCGAAAAAATAGAAGACGTGGTTATTGAAAAACAAATACAGAAACTGCTCGATACGAAAAAGGCAAACGAGGAGAGTGAATACAAGGCGGAAGCTGTAAAAGAGAGCGTGCAGTTCAACACTTTCGAAAAGTTGGATATACGTGTAGGGACGGTGCTGGAATGCGAGAAAGTACCAAAAGCAGATAAGCTACTTCGTTTTCTGCTCGACGATGGGCTGCAAAAACGGACCATTCTCTCCGGAATAGCAAACTACTACCCTAATCCTGAAGAGCTGGTGGGTAAGCAGGTTTGTTTTATTGCCAATCTGGAACCACGTAAAATGAGGGGAATAGTTTCAGAGGGAATGATTCTTTCAGCTGAAAATTTTGATGGAGCACTTGCACTTGTATCACCAACAAAAGAGGTATTGCCAGGTAGTAAAGTATTATAAAATAAAAAAACTGTTCAGGCTTCGCACAGAAGGTATAAAAGATAATTGTTTTTATATTTTAATCCTTCCTTTGTAACTTTTTTGCGTTTTTTGCGTTTTAATAATGTAGTATCATTTAAAATTTTATAAATATAATTTATGAAAAAGATTACACTTTTCGTCTTTTTATTACTTATCTCTACGTCACTGTTTGCGCAGAGAATATACAGGTCAACTGATTTCAATACATCAAGTGATATTCCATTGAATGAGGTAAAAATTAACCTTCCATTTACAATTTTCGCTACCTATCCTGAAATTTCGTATGAACGGATTTTAAACAGTGATATAAGTGTGGGAGCTACATTGGGAGTGGGGTTAGACACTGATCGATACCCATATGACTATGCATTTACACCACACTTCCGCTGGTTTTTCGGTGGAAATACAGAATCGATGCAAAAATATGCTGCCGGATTTTTTATAGAGGCAAATGGTTCTGTGTACTCTCAGGTAATGGAGAATGGTTCAGATTTTGGCGGTAGTGAAGTGTCTAAATTGGGATCGGGTCTTGGATTAGCCGTTGGCTGGAAATACGTTACATTGAACAATTGGGTAGGAGAAATCTATTTGGGAGGTGGCAGGAATTTTATAAAAAACGACTATGATGAAGTTGCATACCCCCGTTTTGGAATTTCCATCGGGAAGAGATTCTGAAGAATTTTCAATTTGAGCTTACACTTCTCCAGAAGAACCCACTGATTTCCTTCTTGTTGGGGAAAACAAAACTTGTCAGCCAGGCTATCAGGATGCTGGCAGCCATTCCGATAAAGCCATACAGCAGGAACGACAGTGGAGTATTTTCCTTGACAACAAGCAATACACCCAAACCTGCTATCACACCGGTAAGCGCTGCTTTTGCTCCCACACGCGGAAAGAAAATTCCGAGAATGAAGAGTGCACCTAATCCACTGGTAAGCAGACCGAGGAAAGTGTTGAACTGGTCCCACAACGAAGCAATATTCCATGTGCCCAACACCAATGCCATTCCCAATCCCAATAATCCGAAGAGAAGACCCGACGAAACTCGATGGCGGTGTGCCAGAATTCTCCCAGGCCTCCATCAATACCCATTACCATCAAAACAAATGCAGCAAGTGCCCCAAAGACGAGAATAAATCCCTGTATGACGTCTCCCCAGACAACGGCCTCCATACCACCGCTGGTACTGTAGATCAATATCTTGTTATGAAATCCCGTATGATGTATCCACAGGCTATCTCTTTTAGCTGTATTGCCTTCCCTGACAGCCTCCTCTACCTGGTTAAAATATGGCCCGTATCACAGCCGTAGAGCAGCACGTGTGAACCACCCACAGCTGAGGCGGTAGCCATTGCCAAAGAAACAGAAGTGCCATCATCGTGGTGGATATCTCCTTTTTTGGTCCATCTGTTGAGTGAAGGTCGAAAATGGTAAACAGATGCATAAAAGATTGTGGCTTCTCCGCCAAAAGACCGGTTTTCCTGTTTACCGAAAAAAGTACCTGCCAGCCCCTTCCACAGGGTAGAATCTTCCAATGTCTCCATGGAGAAACAGTTGATCTGGTGAAGGGTATTTAGATTATCCGCTTTTAGGAAAGTGACGGATATGGATAACCACATCCATATAAGGAGATAGATACGTGAAATTTTCTTTCGGATCATGCAGGTTTGTTTACAAATTATCAGAAATCACAATCCTTGCAAGACAGTTCCCGGAAGAAAAATCTCATTCCAGTCAAAAGAGATAAAGATCATTTTTTCATACGGACTTTTTTCCCCGGCCTCAAAAAAAAGTCCCACTCTTCCATCCGCCAACCTGGTAATGCAGGAGTATGCAGCCGGCCCTTCGTACACCAGTTTACCGTTGCTCCAGCTCCGACAGTCATCGAGGCTGACTTTGAGCATCAGATGATCTCTTCCGTGAGGTACGGCCGGATTAAGAAACAGGTGCACCTGTTGTCCGTCAACCTCACCAAAATTCAATACGGCCGCCTGGCATAACGGCTCCACCAGCTGAAAGTCGTGTTCAATCTCCGACCAATTTTGCCCACCATCCGTGCTATAACTGATGGCTCTTGCCTGTTTGTTGTTATAGGAACGCATATTCATCAATAAAGTACCGTCCGATAATTCAGTCACCTGGCTTTCATTACATCCCGGTTTAATGGATTCGCTTATCTGCCATGATTTCCCATGATCGTCAGAATAGATTACATGTGCTCCATAACCATAGGGGCCTCCTGCCAGGTTTCCTTTCGGATCGTCATAACTGTGATTTGCCGGAATAACAAGCCGACCTTTATATCTTCCGTTTTTTATTTGTATGCCAATTCCAGGGCCGGTAGCATACCACCCCCATGAAGGATTGCGGCATGTTATTTCCAAGCTCTCCGGCTCCGACCATGTTTTTCCATCATCATCAGAATAGCAGACATAAGGCAACCGTGGTGAAATGGATGTTTTACTGATGATGTCACTTTCTTTGTCTTTTCCGTTATTCCAGCTGGTAAACAACCAGATTCGCCCGGTTCTCTCATCGACTACGGGACAAGGATTTCCGCATGTGTTGTCTGCATCGTCCCAGGCAACCTGTTCGTTGCTCCATGTCGTCCCGTTATCTTCCGAACGTTTCAGCAACAAGTTTATGTCTCCGGTATCACCCGCCTCACGTCCCTCACAAAAGGCGAGCAATGTTCCTTCATTGGTGACAACCAGTGCCGGTATCCGGTAATTATTATATTCACCCGTTCCCTGTTCCCACAATACATATTGGTGATTTTTCTCCTTTTTTTTATCTAGGGAAAGAAAAGATAAAACCAAAAGGATAGATGCGATAATTAATAAATTTCTCCTCATATTTTATACAGATTAAAATGGTTGACGTGTTTTAAATTCTTCCAGAAGGGAGTATTGTTTAGAGGACACACTCCCTTCTCTATTTTACCAATAAACCAACGCCCCGGAGATTCTCCCGAAGAGCGTCGTATTCCTCCTTTTCGAATGCGGCAAAAGGGGGACGGCATGACCCACATTCGATTCCCATCAGATTCATGATGGCCTTTCCACCTCTCACGCCACCTCCATATAGAATTATGATTTTCACCATTTCTACCGACTGCATCTGAAAGGCACGCGCCGTTTCCACATCGTTACTTTCCATGGATTTCAAAATATTCAGATAGATATGGGGTATATAGTTATACGTACTCCCTACACTGGCTAAAGCACCGAGAGCCAATCCGCAAATCAGTGTCTCGTCGAAGCCATGCAACACCTCAAATGCCCCGTTATCCAGCTGAATACAGTCGCCCATTTCCATCAGGTTGTTGTGTGTAAACTTCACTCCGGCCAGGTTGGAAATTTTTTTTTCCCCTTCGTGAAGAAATTGTGCAACCGAAAGGTTCACCCCGGTCATGGAGGGCATATTGTAGTAATAGAATGGCAATTGTGGAGCGGAAGAAGCAATGGGCGTAAAGAAATCGATCAGATCCTTCACTTTTTCAGGCTTGAAAAAAGAAGAGGCGATACATCCGATTCCATCTGCGCCTTTCACTGCAGCATGACGTGCCAGCTCCATTGCCTCGCGTTGGTTATCGCTGCCCACATGGGCAATAATTTGAAAGTCTCCTTCACCACGTTTTATCCATTCCTCCAAGATCAACTTTCTTTCGGCTGTGGTGAGGGAAGTAAACTCCCCGGTAGTCCCGCAAACAAATACACCCGATATTCCCGAATCCTTGATATGTTGCGCGTATTTTCTAATCACGGAATAATTAATATCACCATGTGTATCCAGGGGTGTGAAAACTGCGGCGATCAACCCTTTTAGTTTTTTGTAATTGTTCATAAATATTTAACTGGTTAGTATATTTTCTGTGTTCGGCAAATAATTACAAAGACGGGAAAAATCTCATAAACGCTTTTAATAAAACGCTTTACTATACCAGTCAAATCAGCCGTTTTGCAGAGCAACGTGATATTGATTTCTTTGACTGATAAAAATTCTGTAAACTTCAAAATGCTCTTCCAGGGCTCTTCTATACCCGTCTTCGTCTCCTTCTTTCAAATACCGCAGCAGATCCATATGGGTTACAATACGCTCTTCTTCTTTCAACCGGATATTAATTGGAGCCAGAAACTCCTGAAACTTGTCTTTCACGAATGTCATCACCGGGTGAATGATATTCTGAAACTCAGAAATGGTTTTATTGCCAGTTATTTTATAAAG
>NZ_DIQL01000038.1:19815-29745 GCF_002427225.1 Proteiniphilum sp. UBA5463
TCAGGTGTAATTTTCCGGAATATCTCGCTGCATATGCCTATTTCCAGAACAATTCTAAATCCAAGTATATCAAAGAGGGTGTCCTCACTTAAAATTCTCGGATCCACCGCACGTTTCATTCCGCCAAATATAGAAGGTTCAGAAAGCAGCATGCCCCGTCGTGTGCGTGTCTCAACTATTCCCATCATCTTCAACCTGCTTAACGCCTCACGGACCACACTCCTCGATACACCCAGCGAGGCAGTTAACTCCATTTCATTGGGAATGGCATCTCCCTTTTGCAGATCCTTCTCCTTGAAATAGTTCAAAAGCTTGTCTTCGACCTGGTCCACCAGCGTGGTTGAATTGTTTTGTATCCTAAGTCTTTCCATTATAAGATTATTTTCAAATATATTGTCTTCACTTAAAAATGAGCGTTGTTTTCAGATAAAATGCATAACAGGTATTATTAATCTGATTTGTCTGACAAATGAAGCAACTTATATTATAATTTCAATAAAGATATTCAATTTTAACGTTATATTTACATATTTTTAACTAATATTTGTCTTATTGATTATTTGAATTCCAAACTCGGACTGCATAATTCCATGATTTTATAAATCACAAAAGGATTACTTATACACACGATGGGCAAAATTGCCATCGCATTCATTTATCTAATTTTTAAAATACTGATTCGCATAAATCACAAATTCTATTTACATTCATATGTTCTTTACATAAAAGAGTACCATTATTTTTCATTTTAATTGAACAATACTTCGGTATTTTTTTAAAAATAGTTCTTATATTTCGCTGGATATCAATAGATTATGGTGCTTTTTGGGGATCTGGCATAAATTGTTGACTGTCAGCATTATAAATGAAATTTTAACGAAGCATTAATTGAAACTATATGAAGTCTTTATTTATATCTATTCCGTTAACACTATTCCTTTTACATCTGACAGCCCAGGAAACAAAATATCCGGGGCAGGCTCCGATGAAACCCGCCATGACAGAGTACATGTGACCTCAACCTCAGGTAGTAACTCCGGCAGGTCATCTGAAAGAACAATTACGGCTCCTTCCGACGCTATAATTCTCTTTGATGGAAAAGATCTCTCACTATGGTCGGGTCCAAAAGGAAAGCCGGCAGAATGGACAGTACATGACGGGGTGTTCACTGTGAAAAAAGGGACGGGAGACATCCAGACCAGGAGTTTGTTCAACGATTTCCAGTTGCATCTTGAATGGCGCGTCCCGGAAGGAATTACAGGAAGGAATCAGGCGAGAGGAAACAACAAAAAGAAGGCACCTACAAGACACCGCCACGCGTTACATTTTTATAAAACGGCATATTGCTGCAGAATAACACCGTTATCCTGGGAATCAAAGAGTAAATTGGGTACTAAGCTCGCTAAGTTCAATTTGGAAGTGCAACTTTCGTGGGTTATTAGGAGAATTAAATGTAAATTTGTGACTTTAATGTTAAACAACAAAGGACAAACAATGGACAAATCCGCCAATTTCAAAAAACTTCTCCCCGATCTGATTGCGATTGTGGTATTCACCCTTATCTCATTCATCTATTTCGCTCCTGCGGTAATGGATGGGCGTGTAATCGCTCAGCACGATTCACTGGCAGCAATAGGACAGGGTCGTGAGCAACGCAACTACATGGAGCAACATAACGGTGAACGTTCCCGGTGGAACATCTCAATGTTCAGTGGTATGCCATCCTACCAGATGAGTCCGACCTATGATTCTTCCAAACCGCTGGATGCATCCAGGAAGGCATATTCTCTTTTCCTGCCAAACTATGTCTATCTGGTATTCATCATGCTGTTAGGATTTTATATTCTGATGCGAGCTTTCAGGGCATCACCACTTGTTAGCGCCTTTGGTGCTGTAATTTGGGCTTTTTCATCTTATTTCTTCATCCTTATTGCGGCTGGACATATATGGAAATTCATCACTCTGGCCTATATCCCGCCCACAATGGCCGGTATAATATATGCCTATAGAAAAAAATACCTGTTGGGGGGACTGCTTTTCATGATCTTCGTCGCGTTTCAGATATCATCGAACCATCTGCAGATGACCTACTACTTTCTGTTCGTGATGCTTTTTACAGTGTTAGCGTTCATGGTAGAAGCAGTGCAGAAGAAGCAACTGCCTGATTTTTTTAAATCGACATCGGTTTTGATTTTTGCCGGTATTATCGGCCTGGCTGCCAACACGAGCAACCTTTACCACACCTATGAATACTCCAAGGAGACCATGCGCGGAAAGTCTGAACTGACCACACATCACGGGATAGAGAACAAAACCGGCAACGGGCTAGAGCGCGACTATATAACTGCATGGAGCTACGGTATTGGCGAAACATGGACACTTCTTGTCCCCAACACCAAAGGAGGGGCATCCATTCCGTTGTCTGAAAACAATAAAGCGATGAGCAAAGCACGTCCAGAATACTATCAGCTTTACGGGCAGATAGGGCAATATTGGGGAGAACAGCCTGGGACATCGGGCCCGGTGTATGTAGGTGCATTTGTTCTGACACTGTTTATCCTGGGTCTTTTTATCGTGAAAGGTCCTGTCAAGTGGGCACTTCTGGCGGGAGCAATCTTCTCAATTATGCTTTCATGGGGGAAAAATTTCATGCCCTTGACCGATTTTTTTATCGATCACATCCCTATGTACAATAAATTCCGTGCTGTTTCATCAATCCTTGTAGTAGCAGAATTCTGCATACCTCTTCTGGCTGCGATTGCCTTGAAAGAAATGATACAAAAGCCGGAAAGAGTGAAAAACAATCTGAAATACCTCTATACCAGTATAGGCCTTACTGGAGGCATTGCATTACTTTTTGCCCTTGCACCCAAGTTGTTCTTCTCTTCATTTATTCCTGTTTCCGAAGCGGAAGCGTTACGGCAGGCTCTTCCTCCTGAACATATGCAGGCAGTGTTCAGCAACCTGACAGATATGCGAGTCTCGCTGTTCACCGCCGATGCGTGGCGCAGCTTTTTTATTGTCGCCATAGGAAGTATACTGGTGTGGCTATTTTTAAGTAATAAGATAAAGGCAGAATGGATGGCAGCAGGAATTCTACTGCTTTGCCTCACAGATATGTGGGACGTGAACAAGCGTTACCTGAACGACGGTGTCTTTGTTCCTGAAACAAACCAACAGCAGCTCTTTACAAAAACAGCAACAGACGAGTACATACTGCAGGACACAACCAAATATTACCGGGTATTAAATATGGCAACCAGCACCTTTAATGATGGCATTACACCCTACTGGCACAAGGTGATAGGAGGATATCATGCAGCAAAACTGCGCCGCTACCAGGATCTAATAGACGTACATCTTACCGGCGAGATGGCTGCCTTGCAACATGACATCATCAACACACAAGGTATAATGGACTCTGCAAATGCTGACGGATTCAAGGTGCTTAACATGCTTAATGCCAAATGGATCATCATGCCTGCACAGGGGGGAGGCACTATTCCGGTAGAAAATCCTTATGTCATGGGAAATGCATGGTTTGTTGACGATATTCGTTTTGTGGAGAATGCCGACGAAGAGATAGATGCCCTGAACGTCATCGATCTCAGGAAAGAGGCTGTTGCAGATAAAAAATACTCACATGTCCTGGCAGGATTTAAACCCGCACCGGCCGACTCATCATCAACCATTTATCTTACTAATTACGATTCCGATTTTGTAACTTATGCAGTAGATGCTAAAAAAGACGAGTTAGCTCTGTTCTCCGAAATTTATTATCCCAAAGGGTGGAACATCACTATAGACGGCGAACCGGCAGAGATGTTACGAGCCAACTATACACTTCGTGCATTACCCATTCCTGAAGGTCGTCATACGGTGGAATTCCGGTTCAATCCTAAAAGCATAAAAGTGACCGATACAATTGCTTATATAGCGATGTCGGTAATGCTGCTGACCGCGGCCGGCCTAATTTTTAAAGTATTGAAGAAAAGGAAAACTGCCATATAGAACAGGCATCTGTATATACAGAAAACCCATAATCAGTTCTAAAGGACAAGTAGCTCCTCCAGCCACAATATTCATCTGTTGCACACCCTCTTAAAGGCGCACCACTGACAGTTTTTTTCGTTCTTCGTTTGAGTAAAAGGAACTTGAGCATCAAATATTTCTTCCAGAAGAGAGTTAAAATAATTTCTGAATTCGGGCAGATATACGGAAATATCCTCAACGGGGTGATTACCGCACATAACAGCTGGATTAAAATCCTTGAACACCGAGCGAAGATAATACACCGCAAGCGAAAGTATTGCATCCGGATTTTCCATATTGTAAAACATCCCATACAGAAACACCTGCAATATCTGATGGGGACGGTTATTTTTAGATGCATCGAACAGTTGTAAAATATCTTTAAAGCCAGTTTCTCCCGTACCTGTCTTGTAGTCAATTATGCGATACCTTTCTCCTTTCCTGTCGATTCTGTCGATACTGCCTTTAAAATTGACCGATAACTCTTTGTTCACACGATAGGGCCTGTTGAACCGGTATTCTGAACCTATATACTCAAAAGGTGTAAACTGTTTGTCTGTTTCCAGCGTCTGTTTCACATAACTCCGCAATATCTCTCCTATTAAATAATGCTGCCCTTGCAGTGGGCGCGGGTTCTCTTCATCCATAAAATAGTAGCGGGCAAAAGCCTTTTCAAGTATAACAGTCAGATATTCATCGTTCCTTGTTATTTCCGTCAGCACATCTGGAGTAACCGTACACCCCCTGTACCTGTTATAGACAGCCTCCATCAAACGGTGAAAAATGGAACCGAACACATCTGATTCTACCGACTCCTGCACTTCAGACTCTTCCGAAAGTTCTTCAACAGCAATAAAATAAAACTTCAACGGACAATCTATATAGTTATTTACCAGTGTTGCCGACAAGAACGATTCCCCACCTGCTCTGAAAGCATCAAGCTTCTTTATTATTCCGGCTGTCTTTGTTACAGTAATCGGCATAATCATTGGTGCAGACACCTCATATGTAGCCACACGTTCCATAATATCGAACGCCTCCCGGTATAAATATTTCAACTGATAAAAATAGCGGCTTACCTCACCTGACTGCATCTCCTCGGTTCGGGTGTCATAAAGCATATACACCCGTTTGGCCCGGCTTATCATTCTGTAAAAATGGTAAGCATAGGTACTATCCTGATGCTCATAGGTAGGCAAACCGAATCCTTTTCGAAGAGTGTAGGGAATAAATGAGTTGGACGGATTTTTTAATGGAAAAACACCTTCATTCATTGAAAGGATAATCAGATTCTCAAAATCGATAGCACGTGTTTCCAGCACACCCATCACCTGCAGTCCCGACAAAGGTTCACCACTGAAAGTCACGTTAATGCTGCGTGACATTTTTTTAAGAAGGCTGAAGAAAGTTTCTGCTGTCATATTCTCCACCTCTTCCAGCTTGTCCTGCAGCCTTGTGATGCTCTTGTAGTATTTAACGATAAATTCTCTTTCCAGGTCTATTGAACGTGTGTCACCGGAAGGGTTTTCTTCGCTATTTTTCTCCTCCGTCAGGCTGTTATACAGATACGAAAGTATGCTTTTCAAATAACCAGGGATCTCCCTCCACAGTGTTACCGGCTGGAATATCTGTTTCAACAAAGGATGTGAAGGAATTTCAGATTCACTCGTCACAATTCGGTTATAAGTTATAATGTGATTTTTTAATGTCTCTGCCTCCATTGGTGCCGCCATCATCACCAACGGATGATTTAGTATTGACTTCACAAAACGGTGATAAAACACTGTTTCTCCGTTGCTGACACGCAGATTTATCTGTAAAAGCGTTATGTGATCTACCAGGCTTGCCACCGAAGCATTGGACAGGTTGTAACCCATGGTCACGTTTATCTTACCTATCTCTTCCGGAATAGAATATAGCACAGGAAGCAACAGGTTCTCATCTGGTAATACGATTGCAGTATTTATAGCTTCATCTGGATCTGGAATCTCTTTCGAATCGACCAGATTAGAAAGGATTTGGGCCACAAGCTTTGCCTGACCGGTACCTGAGGGGATTCCCACTAATTCAATTTTTGGTTTTTCGCTCTTCTCTGCCAAACCGTTAAACGAATATTTTGAAGGATACCGCAACAAATTTTCATTAACCCGGAGCGACGCGCGGTTTTTCTTGTCATGCACAAAAGGTGATTCATAATCCCAGTAAAAATCTGCCATACCCTGATCTCTCAAATAATCAAGCAGAATCATTTCAGAGGTTGTAAGTGCATTCAACCCTACAAAGACATAACTGTCAGTCAGCCATTTCCTCTCCGCCTTAGCCTTAGCCTGTTCAGCCACTTCTCTAAACATCATCCCCTCATAGGCTACTCCCTTATCCCGCAGTTCACCCCTAAAGGATGTGTACAGATCGTGCAGCACCTTCCATGTTTCCTGGAATTTCTGTTTTGTCACGTTACCCTCCACAGGCAAAAAATTCTTCCAGAAGCGGCGGATTGCATCAACCTGACTCTTGTTAAGGTGGGTAAGATCATCATCAAGCGACCTGAAATCATAAACATTACGAAAAAGCTGCCCGGCATCTGCCATATATTTATCCACATCATCGAAATCGTTCAGCAACATCTCACCCCAGTAGAGAAAATCATCGAACGACTCTGGCGAACTGCTGAGTTTACGAAAATGATCGTAAAGCACAACCAGCATCTCTATCTTATCTGCCGGTTGATATGAAGATAATGAAGAAAAAAGCTCCTGGATGGTTATTACAGTAGGAGAAAACAGAGGTTTAGTGGCAATTGAAGCGAGATATTTTTGAAAAAAAAGGCCCGCACGCCTGTTCGGAAACACGAACGTATGCTTGTAAAGTTCGTTACCGTATTGCGTGTAAAAAACCTGAGCCACTTTATACAGGAATGGTACCATAGAGCATTGCAAGTAGATTTACAAAAAAAGAGACTATGCAAAAGTAGGAAAAATAACCGAACGGTCCCGTTTATTCACCAAAGTTTGATATGTTTAATTTTCAAAGAATATTTTATTTTTATCACATTTTTTACTACTTTGCGAGCTGGTTCAAAAATTGAAACTGCAGAAAGATAATGATTCATTTTCCAAATATCGCTTCTTCTTACAATGAACACCTTGATACACTATACTCGTATGCATTGCATTTGGGTTTCGATGAACATACTGCTATGGATGCCATTCACGATGTTTTCTACAAACTATGCACACATCACTCTTCGTTAAATGAAATAAACAATCTGAAGTCTTATCTTCTCAGATCACTACGTAACAGGCTAATAGACATAAAGCGGATTAGCTGGGAAAATACCGTTCAGCTCACCACACATGACAATATGCAAGATATTCTACCTTTTCAGTTACAAGTAACTATAGAAGATGAACTGATCATGAAGGAAGATGCAGAAGAAATACGGCTAAAGGTGGAAAACGTACTGAACCGGCTGACAGACCGTCAGCGTGAAATCGTCTATCTGCGTTATATCAAGGAACAGAGTTATGAAGAAATTGCAGAAATTATGCAGATATCCATAGCCTCCTGCCGCAATCTGATCAGCAAATCACTCACCAAACTTAAAGAATGTTCATTACCAATCACTTTATTTTTTCTAATTATTCAGTAGCTCAAATATCACATATGATACTATTACAGTTATATACGCATAGCTTATTAATGCAAAAGTCCAGCAAATAAGTTTATGTAACACCTTTATTAACAATCTATCCTGTTATTGATAGCGAAATCATATTAAGAGCCCAAACTTTCAACGTTTTTTGTTAAAATTAAATAAATACCAACTTTTTTTGAAAAAGAGATGATGTTTATAATCCATGTTCGTCTTATTATATAGAATTATCCTGTAAAAAGGTTTAAAACATTTTTAAAAAGCATCTATGCAATTTAATAGAGATGATAATAACTTTATCCGATTTTTAAAAGATGAAAAATTCATCGAGTGGAAATTATTTCCAACAGACGAACTTAATAAATACTGGGAAGAATTTTTGCTACAATTCCCCGATAAACGAAAAGATATTAATATGGCGGAAAAGCATTTCCGTCATATTAAACTATCATCTTATAAACAATCACCTGGGAAAAAGCAGGAAGCAGCAAAACGTCTTGAAAAGTCGCTCCGCAGATATTACATAAAAAACAATGTGCGCCGTTTTGCTTTTGCAGCAGCAGCCTGTGCTGCTGTTCTGGTTCTGTCACTACTCTATTTACAGGAAAAACTGTATAAATCAAGAAATCAATTGATAACCTCCTCAGAATATATTGTAGGAAACGAGCTGAAGCAGGAAGATATTATGTTTATTACAGGAAACGAAACCGCTTCTTTCCAGCACAATATTGATATACAGATAAGTAGCGAAAAAACTGCGCAGATAAGAAGTGAATACCAAGATGCTGAAGAGATTTCTATCGAACAACACACAATGAACAAACTGATCGTTCCTTATGGGAAACAATCGAGAATTACGCTGGCTGACGGAACACAGGTGTGGCTAAATTCCGGCACCACCCTGGAATTTCCATCTTCTTTTACAAAAAATAAACGGGAGGTATATCTCACAGGTGAAATGTATATAGAAGTGGCTCCTGATAAAAACAGATCATTTTACGTACATACTTCCGACTTTAACGTAAGAGTGTACGGAACCAAATTCAATGCTTCGTCATATGCCGGTTCGCCTGCATCTGTGGTTTTGGTAGAAGGAAGCATCGGTTTACAGTCGGATGATGGTAAGCAGGAATTACGATTATCTCCCGATGAACAAGCAGTTTACTCTGATAACGGCACCTTTCAAACCAAAAGAGTGGATGTGCAACCATTTATTAGTTGGAAAGACGGATATTTAACATTTGAAGACACCCCTGTGACCGAAGCTCTGAAACAAATAGAAAGATATTATAACCTTTCGTTCAATTATGGCGATGAAGTCTCTTTTCAGGGAATTACATGTACAGGGAAGATCATCCTATCGGATAATCTAGACAATGTGATGACGGCTCTTACGTTGATCTCCGCCATGAAATACAAAAAGAAAGACAAACTTATATACATCTATAAAAAATAAACCATTAAAAAAATAATATGCCTATGAACAAATTATATATCAAAGTAAAAAATTAAAAATAAACCTACAATTAGCAGGTAAAAAAAAAGCCGGACGATAGTGCGAATATCGTCCGACCAAGTAATTCTAATTATCACGTATACCAATAATTAAAATCATTACAAAAATATGAATAAATATTCTATTGAAAGAGGAAAACCTTTCAATAATTTTAAACATGTCCTAAAAATCATGAGAACAACACTGTTCCTGTTATTTTTCTGCATCCTTTTTTCGCAAGCTGCCGATAGCTATTCACAGGAAACATCATTCACTCTGGATTTAAAATCGACCTCTATAAAAGAGATTTGTGAAGAGTTGGAAAAGAAAAGCGATTTTCGATTTATTTTCGCAGGAAATGTTAAAACGATCCTCAAGAAGAAGGTGAACCTGACTGTAGACTCCAAAAATATCGAAGAGATTCTCAATAGTATACTATCCAATACAAATCTAGTGTACAAAATATTAGAAGATCAAGTTGTTATTTATCAGGATGATGAAGAAGACACCTCTAAAGAAATTGAAAAAATACTTTCCGAACTAACTATACAACAACAAAGTACAGTTAAGGGCAAAGTGGTCGATCAACAAGGTGAGCCGCTTCCAGGTGTAACGATCACTATAGATGGTACACCTCGTGGAGTTATAACCGATATAGACGGAACATTTTCAATTAGTGCACAACCCAAAGATAAATTGGTTTTTTCATTTGTTGGGATGGAAGTTCAGACCGTTGAAGTGGGTATCAAAA
>NZ_DIQL01000038.1:29945-39834 GCF_002427225.1 Proteiniphilum sp. UBA5463
TCAATCTCAACAGTTAAAACAAGTGAATTAAAAGTACCCAGTAGCAATCTTACTACTGCCTTTGCAGGACGCGTAGCAGGGCTGATTTCATATCAAACCAGTGGTGAGCCTGGGAGTGACAATGCGCAGTTTTTCATCCGAGGAATTACCACTTTCGGGGCAGATGCTAAGAAAGACCCGCTGATCTTGATTGATGGCGTTGAATTAACTGCAGATGATTTGGCTCGGTTAAACACCGACGATATTGCCAGCTTCTCCATTATGAAAGACGCTACAGCGACTGCCCTCTATGGTGCCCGAGGCGCCAACGGCGTAATATTGGTAACAACAAAAGAGGGAAGGGAAGGAAAAATGCAAGTAAATGCTAGGATCGAAAATTCCTTTTCCACTCCAACGCAAATAGTAAAACTAGCTGACCCAATCACCTATATGAATATGCATAACGAAGCGGTACTGACGCGTGACCCCAATGGTATCAGGGAATATTCCGCTGAAAAAATAGAGATGACACAGCGAGGTCTATATCCCAATATCTTTCCGGCAACTGACTGGTATAAAGCAATGTTTAATGACTATACCATCAACCAACGAGCCAATATTAGTGTTAGTGGAGGTGGTTCAATTGCTCGTTACTACGTAGCCGCAAGTATTGCAAAAGATAATGGAAATTTGAAGGTCGACCGGCGGAACAATTTCAACTCAAACATCGACCTTACAAAGTACACTGTGCGATCGAATGTGAACGTTAATCTAACAAAGAGTACAGAACTAATCATGCGGTTAAGTTCAACATTTGACGATTATCGGGGACCGATCGACGGTGGATCTGCTATGTATCGCAAGGTAATGCAGGCCAACCCAGTTTACTTCAAACCATCATACGAACCAGACGAACAATTTGATTATGTGAACCATGTGCTTTTTGGCAACTATGCTACGGCTGACTACATAAACCCCTATGCCCAAGCTCTGAGAGGTTATCGTGATTATAGCAAAAACATGACTATGACCCAATTCGAGTTAAAACAGAATCTAGATATGTTAACCGATGGTCTAACATTCCGTACAATGGTCAACATGAACCGTTTTTCGGAGTTTACAGTTGTCAGGGAATATTCACCGTTCTATTACAGTATCGATTCTTATAATTTAGCTAACAATTCCTATACGCTTAAAAACCTGAATCCTGAATCCGGGGATACATTCCTGAAATACAGCCCTGGCGCAAGGAACATCAACACTGTGTTTTATCTTGAATCGGCTTTCGAATACAACAAGAATATTACGGATAAACACCATCTCAATGGTTTGCTTGTCTATATCATGCGACAGGAGAAGAACGGCATTGCCGATAACCTGTTGCTTTCGTTACCCAACCGTAACCTCGGCTTGTCCGGTCGTTTGGCCTATAACTATGACAGCCGCTACTTTGGTGAGTTCAACTTCGGATACAATGGCTCTGAACGTTTCTCGAAGGAACATCGGTGGGGTTTTTTCCCTTCGGTAGGACTCGCATGGATGCTCTCAAACGAACAATTCTTCAGTGATTTGAACAATCTTTTTCCACAGTTTAAACTGAAAGCGACCTATGGGCTGGTGGGTAATGACGCAATCGGTAGTAATAACGATCGCTTTTATTACCTGTCACAGGTTGATATGAACGCATCGAGGAACGTTAACTGGGGAGCAATGATGAATTATAACCCGGCTGGCATAGATGTCTCGCGATATGCCAATGACCGGATCGGTTGGGAAACTGCCTATAAGACGAATGTGGGTGCTGAAATCTCGGTTAAAGGCGGACTGTCGGCAAACATCGATATTTTCCATGAGAGAAGGAAAAACATCCTGCTTACACGTGTCATTCCTCAGACAATGGGTATTATCCCTGCAATCAAGGCAAACCTGGGTGTTGCCAGTGGTAAAGGGATCGACGTGGAGTTGAATTACGAGAAATTCATCACGAATGACTTCTATGTCACTGGTCGAGGTACATTTACCTATGCCAGCAGTGAGGTGTTAGAATGGGAAGAGCCTGATTATACCGGCACTCCATGGCGGTCTAAAGTGGGTTACAGTATCAACCAAAACTGGGGCTATATTGCCGAACGCCTGTTTATTGATGAACGTGAAGTAGGCAATTCACCAACACAATTCGGAAATGTAATGGGTGGTGATATCAAGTATCGCGACGTTAATAACGATGGAGTGATTTCCGCTTTAGACCAAGTTCCTATCGGTTACCCTACCGTTCCTGAAATCAACTTTGGATTTGGGACAACGATTGGCTATAAGGGTTTTGATTTTTCTTTCTTTTTTCAGGGATCAGGACGTCAATCCTTCTGGCTCAACATCGGAAACATCCAACCATTTGTTGATGGTGACACTAATGACAACTTAATAGGGCAGAATGCCGTGCTACAAGCCATTGCCAACAATTACTGGACAGAAAGCAAACGAAATTCCTATGCTTTCTGGCCACGGTTATCAACTTACAGTATTACAAACAACAATCAAGCCAGTACATGGTGGATGCAGGATGCTTCTTTTTTACGCCTCAAATCGGCAGAATTCGGATATACTTTACCTAGAAGGCTGACAGAAAAAATATATATGAGTAACTGTAGAATCTATCTTAGTGGCACTAATCTGTTATCTTGGAGTCGTTTTAAACTGTGGGATCCAGAAATGGCAGGTAATGGACTTGGATATCCGTTGCAAAGGGTAATCAACTTAGGATTGAACGTGAATTTTTAAATTGAATTAAAATAAAATTTTCAAATATGAAATCAATGATAAAAAATACTGTTTGTATATTATTTGCCACTTTTGTGATATCATGTAATTATCTAGATGTGGTTCCAGACAATATTCCTACATTGGATGATGCTTTTGCCAATCGGTATACTGCAGAACAGTATCTTGCCACCTGTTACTGGGGACTTCCCAAGGCAGCAGGTTGGGATCAGAATCCAGCATTTCTCGGGTCTATGGAAATGATAATGAATTCAAATTTCCGCACGAGTGGCGGCATGAGACATGCATTAGGAGAAGACAATCCCACATCGCCTGTCATCAACTACTGGGGCAGTACAGCTACGACAATCCGGTCACTATATGCAGGTATCCGTGAATGCAATACCTTCCTGGACAATATAGAAAGGGTACAGGACCTCAAAAGTGACGAACGTGACCGGATGATCGCAGAGGTGAAAACAATAAAGGCCTGGATGCACTTTTACCTGATTACCTACTATGGTCCCATCTGCCCATTGAAAGAAAGCACACCAATCAACACCTCAACCACGGGTATCCGTGTCTATAGGGAAAAGATAGATGATTGCTTTAACTACGTGCTGGAGTTACTTAATGAAGTAATTGCCATTGATGCTTTGCCCGACCGTATTACCAACCGCACCACAGAACTGGGGCGTTTCACGCAGGCAGTTCCCTATGCATTGAAGGCAAGGGTGTTGACTTATTGGGCAAGTGATCTTTTCAACGGTAATACCGATTACAATTCGTTTAAAAACCACCTGGGTGAACCTTTTTTCAATCAGGTAAAAGATGTGTCCCGCTGGACAATTGCAGCTGAAGCTTGCAAGGAAGCAATTGAAGTCTGTAAGGCTAACGATATACGTTTGTATCAGCCATCCGATTATATGCAGACAAAACCCATGTCTGACACCACCCTGCTCATCAACACGCTCCGTAGTGCAGTAAGCGATCAACAAAACACCAACGTCGAGCTGATATATGGCAATACCTCATATCCCAGCGGATCCAATGTACAGCGTCACTGCTTACCAAGGTTTGAAGCTGGGTCGGCCGCTAACGCTACCTCAAGGCTGGCAGTTCCACTGCACATTGTTGACCTGTTTTATTCATCAAATGGACTTCCGTTGGAAGATGATCAAAGCTGGTCTGAGAATGACAAATACAATAACCGCTTTCAAACACTTAGAGTGGGTGATGAGTCACACAGATATGTAATTCAACTCGGTGAAATTACATCACAAATCAATTTTGATCGAGAATTACGTTTCTATGCTGCACTCGGTTTCGATCGTGGCAAGTGGTATGGCAACCATTACAACAATGAACCGAATAACGATGCGGAAGCAATGTTTCCCATGGCACGGTACTCTGAATTTTCCAACCGTGTGGCAAACAACGAATATAATGCTACAGGATACTGGGCAAAGAAGCTGGTCAACCTGAACACCCGTTGGCGTGACGCCAATGAATTGACATATTTGAGCTTTCCCTATCCTGACATGCGTTTTGCCGACTTGTTGCTGTTGGCCGCCGAAACAATCAATGAAGCGACCCCCGGTGAGGACAATGCTCCAGCCAATCCTGAGGTTTACACCTACATCAACATGATCAGAGAACGTGCCGGATTGGAGGGATTAGTGGAAAGTTATCAGAAATATGCTGTCGCTGACAAAAAAAACAAACCCGCAACCAAAGGAGGCATGAGGGAGATTATCCGACGTGAAAGGAAAGTTGAATTATCACTCGAAGGCCAGGACTACTGGGACAGGAAGCGCTGGAAAACGGCACATCTGGAGTTAAACCGGAATATCGAGGGTTGGAATGTAACAGCAGAGGATACAAGCCCCAGCGCTTATTACATGCCAACAACAATCTATACACAAAGATTTACGCTTAGAGATTATTTTGCACCTATCCCAGAAAGCGATCTAGTCAATAATCCTCAGCTAGTTCAAAACCCGGGATGGTAAAAAGACAATTAAAATTAAAAACTTATGATTCATAACCGATTTCATATGAAGGCAACACAATTATTATTTGCAGTTTTGGTTTCACTGATATTTTTTTCATGTGAAGAAAAGCAACTGGAACCGATTAACATATCAAAAGGCAAACCTGCTCCGGTAAGCGATGTGGTAGTTATGTATGCACCAGGTGGCGCAATCCTCTCGTTTAAGTTGCCTCCCGACGATGATGTGCTGGCCGTGAAGGCAGTTTACAAGCTTAGTAACGGTAAGGTGCGAGAATCGATTACCTCCTTTTATGGAGATAACCTGAAAATTGAAGGTTACAACGATACCAATGAACATGAAGTGCTTTTATATACCGTAAGCCGTTCACAGGAGCTCTCTGACCCACTGTTGGTCAAATTTACCCCACAGGAATCGCCGCTGAGCAAGGCTACCAGAACAATGGAGATTTCCAGTGACTTTGGCGGTGCTTACTATACCTGGAAAAACCTGGATAAAGTACTTCTTACTGCAGAAATGCTTGTGGAATCTGACAATGGGAAAATGCAGACTGCCAGGATTGTGACCTCAAACCTAGAAGCTCCCTTTTTCAGCATTCGAGGTTATGAGCCTATCCCCAGGAAATTTGCCATCATACTAAAGGACAACTGGGACAACGTTTCTGATACAATTTATCCCGAGGGAGAAACTGTTACCCCCTGGCTTGAAATGACACTGGACAAGAATCTATGGTCGATTTACAAAGTAAATGGAAGCTACCTACCGGGTGATGGTACATTTACAAACTGGGAAGGCCGTGACGAATATATGTTCGATGACGACGTAAATACCTTTGGACACAGCTATTCCGGGTCACTACCAGTGGGCATCACGATAGATCTGGGTAAACCGGCCATGCTGAGCCGGGTGACATTCTTCCAAAGATTCCAAAATGGGGTCTATTATTCATGGGGAAATCCACGTAGGATTATTGTCTATGGCAGAAAGGAAGCCCCGACTACCGGCAACTGGGATGAATGGACACAACTTATTGATTACACAATGATCAAGCCCTCTGGAACCAACGACCAATACTCGGTTAATACCGATGAAGACCGTCTGGCTGCCTTAAACGGACATGAAGCTTCTTTTCCGATCTCGTCAGACTCTTACCGGTATCTCCGGTTCAGGTTCATGACTTCCTGGGAAAACAGGCCTTATGTGCATCCAGCTGAAATTACTGTACAGGGAATATACGAGGATTAGCACATTACAGATAATTAAATCTTCAAATAATTGAATTCTATAAAACTTTAGTGAAAAACTAAATATTGACATATGAAAAAATATATATTACATTTGATTGTTGCATGTGCATTGCTCTTGTCATGTGAGAATATGATGGACGTGCACAAGCAGTTTATCGAAGGCGGAGAGAAAGTTTATGCACTAAAACTGGATGAATCCAGTTTTTTTGCAGGGCACAATCAAGTCTATTTCAAGTTTTACATGACCAATACAACGAATATCAAAACTGTTGACCTTTTCTGGGACGAAGATTCGCTTATTATCCCGATGCCTACTTATGGATGGGGTACGGTAGCTGTACCTGTCATTGAAGAAAAGTCCTATTCCTTTAGAATCCGGACTACCGATATTTTCGGTCACCATTCGCTTTGGAGTACTGGTTTTGCCAATTCTTACGGTGCTTATTTTCAAGAGTCACTGACAAATCGATCAGTAAAAAGTTTTGAATTAACAAATAACAATATTAACGGGTTGATTAGCTGGTTTCCACCAGCATCGAATCTCGTTCGCAGCGAAGTGCGCTACACCGGTTTGGATGGTGAGGAAAAAACTGTAAATGTACCGGCCGGTCAGAATGTGACACAATGCCCGGGGTTGAACATCAACCGGTTTGATGTGCGCTCTTTTTTCTTGCCGGAACCCAATGCTATGGACACTTTCGTCATTGCATGGCAGCAAGTGACTCCCGTATATAAGTTACCGACAACAGAATGGACGATCGAATATTGTAATTCCTGGCATGGTCAACCTTCGCTCACCGGTACCCAGAATATGCCTCATTTTATTTTTGATGGCGATTACAACACCATCTGGCATTCCAGTTATGGAAATTATACTGTTGGTACTCATCCGCTTGATCCGACAATCACCAGAGATCCACCACCCTTTACTATTGTAATTGATATGGGTGAACCGGTAAATATTGCGAAGGTTGATATTTACCGAAGATTCAATAATAACAATGTACAAACCGTGATAGTATACGCACCAGCAATAGATGATAATCTTCTCACAGATGCAGATTTTGAATGGCTGGGCAATATACCGGTATCGTTTGTGAATCACTCATTCTTCAAGAATTACTCTTATCCCGGAGTGGAAAACTCAAACTGGACGGAACTTGGCCGTGTAGAGTACCCTAATGCCAGCAATTTAGGTACCCCTGAGGAAAACTTAAGAGAGATTGATGCCTCTTCACTGAATATCAAAAGCCGATATGTGAAACTGATCCTACCTAATACTCGTAGTAACGGAAATGTATCACTTGCGGAAATAGCCATACATGGGCGATAAATCTGTTATTTACAATGCAATGCCAGCAGAGTTACACACCCTGCTGGCATTAAAAAAAATTTAATAATTCTATGGAAATGAGAAAAATAATTATGTTAAGCTTTATTGTCCTGCTGGCCTCCTGCGGGAAAGAAACGAACGATCAAACACCTACAATAATAACACCTCCCACAAAAGATGTCGTCTATCTAAAAGTGATGACCTACAATATTGCAGGTGCTGCTTCAAGTACAGGTGTAAGGAGCCTGCCCGATCTTGCTGAAGTTATCAAAAAAGCCGACCCCGATTTGGTAGCAATTCAGGAAGTAGATGCGTTTACCACCCGTAATGGGAAAGATGTACATCTTGCTCGCGATCTTGCAGCTCTTTGTGGCATGGAGTACTGGTTTTTTGCCAAAGCAATGGATTTTCATGGCGGAGAATATGGCGATGCCATTTTATCGAAACATCCTTTCAAGGAGACTGAAGCTTACTCCCTAAGCGGAGATTGGGAAGGAGAACACATTGAAACTCGATCAGCTGCACGCGTAACAGTAGAAATTGGCGGAAGAGATATTGATTTTATCAGTACACACTTAGACCATACAAGCAATGATAAGTGGCGTATACTACAAGCAAATGAATTGGTAGAAATTGTGAAATCGCTTGATTTACCAGTCATTATGGGAGGAGACTTAAACTGTACTCCGACTAGTGAACCCATGAAGATACTCTATCAGGAGTTACTGTCACCCTGCAAAAGCAACAGCTGCCTTGGAACATTCGTGGGAAGTAAGAACGCAATTGACCATTTGATGTATAGGAGCAACAGCGTCTTAACTCTTTCTTCATATGGTGTGTATGCTTGGGCAGACAAGGAATCAGACCATTTTCCGGTAGGGGCAATATTTGAGGTGGATAAATTGGCTAACTAAGTGCATATTGTGATTGTTATATTGCATATTATTATCAATTTGCATATTTGTCTAACAACTTGCTATTTTGTTTTACACACTAACATTCAATATTATCAGATTTTTTCAAAATAATTAATAGAGGGTGAATCACAATAAGATACCACCCTCTTTATGATTAAACTCTTAACCAAGAACAAATTCAACTTTCAGAGATCAAAATTCTATCTTTGACCATCATTCTACTTTATAAAGGTCCCAATCATCGAAATAACGATGAAAAAAACTGGCGATTGTAATATTATTAATAATCCAAACCATGTTTTATAGAAAAAATGTAACAACAATATAAAACAAATGACAAAGAAACTTATTATACTCTTTTTAAACTTTCCACTATTTATTTTTTCACAGGGGATAGAAATTACACACGGCCCTTATCTTCAACAAATGGGAGAAAATGAAGTAACAATCATTTGGACGACAAATAACGATGCCATTTCTTGGGTCGAAATGGCGCCAATAGGAAATGATAGTTTCTATGCATTCGAACGCCCAAAGTATTATGAAACGGCTTATGGCAGTAAAAAAACAGGCAAATTACATCGTATAAATCTTTCAGGATTACATCCCGGAACAGAATATCGATATCGAATCTTTTCGAAAGAGATCGTATGTTACAAAAATCACCGTGTACTGTATGGCAATACTGCTTCTTCGAATGTTTATTCCCAAAAACCATACCAGTTCAGAACACTCGTTGTAAACGCTGACAAGGTCTCATTTAGGGTGGTGAACGACCTGCATTCCAAGAATGAGAACCTTAGTAAAATGCTTGGTGGCATAAACAGAGACAATACTGATCTTGTCATCTTCAATGGTGATATGATATCCATTTTGAATGATACAGAGCAAATTTTCAACGGATTTATGGATACTGCTGTAGCACTTTTTGCGAAAGAGATTCCTCTTTTTTTTAGTCGAGGAAACCATGAAACAAGGGGGCGTGGCAGTGCTGGTTTATATGATTATTTCCCTACGAAAACAGGTGAGTTTTATTACTTTTTTCAGGCCGGACCTGTTTATTTCATCATCCTGGATGGCGGTGAAGACAAACCCGATTCTGATATTGAATATTCAGAATTATCTCATTTTGATGCCTATCGTTCCAATCAGGCTGAATGGCTGGAGTCTGTTGTGTCATCGGTTGAATTTCAACAGGCACCGTATCGTATCGTGATCATGCACATTCCACCCACTGCCACCACCTGGCACGGCACAAAAGATGTGATTCGGAAATTCACTCCAATATTGAACAATGCTAACATCGATGTAATGTTATGTGGTCATACACACAATTATACATTCATTGAAAAAGGTGAAGATCCTGCAGTCAATTTTCCTATACTGATTAATGATGACGAGAACTGGCTTGATATTATTGTAGATTCAGAAATAAGAATTACACAGAAAGATATGTATGGAAGTATCTTGAAAAATAATTTTTTTCGCCACAATAACTAAATAATTATTTTCTCTAGTGAAACACCAAGTTATTATTTAATATTCATTAAAAGTAAATTTATCAACAAAATCTGTTCTAATAACACTTAGCTGTAATAATGCATTAAATCATCTATTAAGTTAATAATTCTATGCAAAATACGA